>DASSJP010000220.1:0-3656 GCA_035691165.1 Rubrobacter sp. | reverse complement strand
GCTAGTCAGCAATGGTGTAGAGAGTAACCGCTGTTCGAGGAAGAGCTGAAATGCTGAAAGCGAGGGCAGTTAGGCCCGAAGCGTGCTGACAGGCTGGCACGAGGGGCAGGTGTGCGTTCCCCTTCCTGCGACGCGCGACTTGACGATCTCCGTGCCGCATAGCAGGCACGGCTCGCCCGCGCGGGTGAAGACCTTGAGCTGGTGCTGGAACTTGCCCGTCTCCCCGAAGGCGTCGTGGTAGGAGTCGAAGGTCGTACCACGTAGCTCGATGGCGCGGCTCAGGATGTCGCGGGTGGCGGTGTGAATCTTCTGGGTCTCCTCTCTGTCGAGCGTGCGGGCTTTGCGAGTGGGATGGACTCCCGCCGCAAAGAGGACCTCGTCCACGTAGATGTTGCCGAGGCCGGCAACGACCGACTGATCCAGTAGCAGGCCCTTCACGCTCGCCTTCCGGTTGAAGGCGGAGGCCAGGTACTCCACGGTGAAGTCTTCGGAGAAAGGGTCGGGGCCGAGGCGAGAGATCAGGGGGTGTTTGTCCTCTTCTCCAGGCTCGTAGAGGTCGAAGTACCCGAGCCAGAGCCGCGTGAAAGCGAGCACCAGGGGTTCCCCTTCGCCCCCGAACTCAATGACCGCGGTGTTCATCCTGTCCGGCTGACTCCATTCGGACAGGCGCAACACCCTTCCTGAGATGACCAGATGCACGAGACCGACGACCTCACCGAAGTCGAGGACGATGATCTTACCCCGCCGACCCGTGTTCCTGAGCCTCAGCCCGACGAGCCTCCGCCCGAACTCCCCGGGCTCCACGTTGGTCACGTCTGGCCTGAAGACGCCGGCGCGCAGAACCTCACGTCCCCCTGCGAGCGCGGCAACGTCCTCGGAGATGACGGTGACTTCGGGCAGTTCCGGCATCTACCCGTCTCCCAACAGCTTCTCGACGTAGCCGGCGACGCCGTCCTCGTCCACATCTGGAACGACTTCGTCTGCGGCCTCGCGCACCTCGCCTGTCATCCCCCCAACGGCGACCCCGCGACCGACGAAACGGAGCATATCCACGTCGTTTTCCGCGTCGCCGAAGGCGATGACGCGTGCGGGATCCACTCCCCAGAGTCCGCACAAGAATTCGAGTGCCGATGCCTTGGTGCCCTTGAGACCACCGACCTCTACATAATGCGGCAGGCTGCGCGTAACGAAGAGCCGACCGGCGAAGGCCGCCCGCGCCTCCTCAAGCCAACGCTCGACGTCGCCAGGGTGATCCACGAGCACAAGCTTGGTCGGCTCTTCCCCACCGTCTCGCAGCCACTCCGCCGGAGACTCGACGAGGAAGACGCCCGGCTCTTCCGAGCGGCGCAGATGCTCTAGCGCAGCAGGGGTGTCTGGCGAGGTTATTATGTGCCCATCCACGAAGGCGCGAGCGTGCAGGCCCCTATCTGCCGCCCACTCAAGCACTTCAACACCCAGACTCCTTTGGAGTCGGTTGTGCAGCAGTGTCTCACCGTTCACTCTGCGGATCATCGACCCTCCGTAGCAGATCATTGGGTCGTGATCTGCGAAGCCGAGCCTCTTGGCGTGCTCGCGTGCCCCCTCGAAGCGCCTTCCAGTGGCGACTACTAGCCGCATTCCACGCTCTCGGAGCCTGTCCAGGGCAGCTACGGTTCTGTCGGTGATTTTCAAGTCGCGCCGCAATACGGTCCCGTCGAGGTCGAAGGCGCCAAGCTCGAAGGGGAGACCGTTCTTCGTATCGCTGTACCTCTCGCTCAATGAAAACCCCCCAAGGACCTTGGAGCCAAGGGAAATTGGACTCTTGCCCCTCCGCCGTGCAAAGCCTTTACATCGCGTATGTTCGCCACTCTCGATTCATCCTTCCGACTCATCGCAGTCGTCGTTCGTATGGGTTGGTGTACCGGGAGTTTACCTCGCCTCAAGATGGACATCGTGAAATTGGCTTATCGTTAGCACAAACGTGCAGCGCTATCTCTGGCTTCCGCGCCCGCTTGACTCCTGACGGCGAGGCCACGCTCGAAGTACGCGTGTGAGCCTGCCAGGGGAGGAAGGACCGCTCACAGAGCAGCCTGCCCAAGTACGAGAGGGCGACCTAAGAGGTTGACGGTTCGCGTATGCGAGGCCTTCCTTCATCGTGGATTCATCTGTGTCCGAGAACATCTGTCCGCATTCAAAGGGCTAGTCAGCCCTCGTGACCTGGTTGTTGTGGGCTCCTGGTTCAGGCGTTTGCCTGTGCGACCCGTCCACTGTCGAAGCAGCGAGCTGTGATGCCTACCGCGACTGCGTGGCGTAACCCGGTTCATGCAGGCTTCTGTAGTAGCATGCACTATCCACTAGCGTAAGTCTTCGACGCTAGCGCAATGCACAGGTCCTCGTTGACGCTCGGGTACAGGATAAGCATCTTGGGGGTCTCACGTCTCCTTTTTGACCCAACCTCGTAGAAGAAGGAGTCTTCTCAAGAGTATTTGCCCCAATTACACAGCTTTGTTACTCTGTGTACAAACGCTCCTCTGTTGAGCCTAGGGAAGGCGCAGCCGTGGTGGGAAGGCGCAACCTCAAGTTAGCGAGAAAGCTCTCGCGAGCCGCGCTGGCCTTTCGAACCTTCCACGCCACTATCGCTGTAGAGCAGTTACTTGCCATCGCCTATGTGTGGTGGTGTGCGCTGAGTGGTCGCCGCGATCGTCTGTTACATATCGCCGTAGCGACGCTGATCGGCGAAGGTGTGCTCGTTACCGCCAACCGTGGGGATTGTCCGCTGGGTGGACTCCAAGAACGTCTTGGCGACCCCGCCCCTTTGTTCGAGTTGGTCCTCTCGCCGCGCGCTGCAAAACGGGCCGTGCCGACACTTGGGGCTATTACTGCGGCTGGGCTGGTCCTCTTGATGGTACACGGCCCTCACGACGCTCGTTAGGATAAGAAGATGATGAAATGGCTCTTCGCGGTGCTTCTGCTATTACAGGCTCACTTCGCAGCTTCGTACCTCGTTCCCCTAGATCAAGAAGCCCAGAGGACGTTCGGCGGGCTGTTGAGGTGGGCCTGGCCCTGGTCGATCGGCGACAGCGGGCTCTTGGGTCGCGTCACGGCAAGTGGGGAGTACCCGATCTCAGGAGTCTGGCTCGGTGGGGCCGCAGCACTCTTGTACATCCTAGCGGCGCTTGCAGTGATCGGGTGGTGGATTCCCTTTAGCTGGTCGAGGGTGCTGGCCACAGGGGGAGCTATCCTGTCGCTTCTTCTGATGGTGGGATTCTTCGGAGCCACCAAACTGCTACCAATGGTCCTTGACCTCGTCGTTCTGTGGGCCGCCATCACAGATCGGATGCCGGCTCCGCCGACTGGCTAAAGGAGGTGAGGGCAGTCGGGGCTAGTGGTTGCATTCACCTGAGTACGGGAAGAAGGTTTGTTCCGGGAAGCTCGCCCAGATAAGCGACAAAACAATCAATTATGGCTATCGCGAATGGTCAATCTGTGTCATGCGTCTCCTGAATGTAAGGTCTACTTTGGGTTCTTAGCACGCGAGTGGGCCGGGAGTGGTCCTTCTCTTCCGGTCCTCGAGGAAGAGGAGGTGATCGTCATGACCACGACTACCACGAAACGCGCACCACCGAAGACGTTCATTCGGAAGGTGGGACACTTCCTCCTGCACTACCTGGAGATGT
>DASSJP010000219.1:0-2415 GCA_035691165.1 Rubrobacter sp. | reverse complement strand
GGTCCATGACGGTCCTTATGAAGATAGACCTCGTGGGACCGCGCGGGCGGGGCCTCGCCGTTGGCCTAAACGAGTTCGCAGGCTACCTCGCTGTCGGGCTCACGGCCCTCGCCACAGGGTACCTGGCCGCGATCTACGGTCTCAGACCCGAGCCGTTCTACCTCGGGGTGGCTTACGTAATTCTGGGGCTCATCGTCTCCACGTTCCTCGTGCGCGACACCGGCGAGCACGTCAGGCTGGAGATGGAGGACCACCCGCCGGAACCGAGCCCGCTCAGCTTCCGCGAGGTCTTCTCCATGACCTCGTTCAAGAATCGAAACCTCTTCGCCTGCTCGCAAGCCGGTCTCGTAAACAACCTCAACGACGGCATGAGCTGGGGTGTCTTCCCCCTGTTCTTCAGCACCTTCGGCCTCGGGGTGGAGCGCATCGGTATCCTAAAGGCTGTTTACCCGGCGATCTGGGGCGTGCTGCAGGTCGCGACGGGCCCCCTGAGCGACCGCTGGGGACGCAAGGGTCTCGTCGTCGCCGGCATGTGGGTGCAGGCTGGTGGGATCTTCGTCACCGTCATGGGCAGGAGCTTCGGGTGGTGGCTACTCGGGAGCGTCTTGCTTGGTCTCGGGACGGCCATGGTCTACCCTTCCCTCATCGCAGCCGTCTCGGATGCCTCGCACCCCTCCTGGCGGGCCAGGTCCCTGAGCGTCTACCGATTCTGGCGAGACCTCGGATACGCCATCGGGGCGCTGTCGGCGGGTGTGATCTCCGACTTCTTCGGCCTGTCGTGGGCGATAGGGTCGGCGGGGATGCTGACCTTCCTCTCCGGCGTGATCGTGGCGATCTCCATGCGAGAAGATCATGGCAGAACTGGAAAGAGAACCGTAAGAACGCATTAGAAGCGCGGGCGCTCTTCGGAGAATAGGAAATGTGGAACCCTCGCCACTGAGACGATCACCTGAGGGTCATGAAATCCGCTTCTTCGGCGGCGACCAGCATCGCCCGCACGTCTTCGTAGTCCTCGTCGGTGACGGCCACGAAGCGCTCGACGAAGCCTTGGTCGAGGATGGCCCTTGCCGCAGGATCGTCGCCCAAGGCGAGCAACACGTCCTTTACCGCGGACTTCAGACCTTCCGGCAGACGGCTGGCCGCGACCACAGGCTGTATGCCTGCCGGTCCCAGGGCGTCTATGACCTTAAGTTGATCTCCGAGGGCGGGATGGTCGCGCAACTCGACGGACAGCACCTGTGAATCGATGGCCGCCGCGTCGATCTCGCCGCTACAGACCATCCGGATGGATCGCTGGTGCGAGCCGGCCTCAATCACCCGCCCGAAGAAACCGTTAGTCTCTCCCATGCTCACAAGCCGGTGGCGGGTCACGTTGTAGCCAGAGTGCGAGTCAGGGTCGTTGTACGCCCACACCCGCCCCCGCAGGTCTGAGAAGGACTGGTACGGACTGTCCGCGCGCACGATGACGTCGGAGAAGTAGATCGGCCTGCCCCCATACCTCTCGCCCGTCAGCACGGGGGCGGCAAGCAAATCGACCGGCGGGTGAGGCCGGCGGGCCAGCTCGACATACGGTAGGCCGCACAAGAACCCGATATCCGCCTCGCCGCCGGCGAACTCGTCAAAGGAGCGGCCCACGGTCAACTCGGTCTGTTGTCCGAGTTTCTCGCCGACGTAATCCGCCACGAACCTGTAGACGCCGAACATGTTCGGGGCGAGGAAAGATGCGAAACGTATCCGGTCTCGAGTCGGGTCCATACATTTCTCCAGAGGGTTCGCCAACGTCAATATTTTACATTGGTGCCACTTCCTGCCGCGACAACTCCATGCGCCTGTGGGTGCCACCATCCTCCGCCCTGCGCTGAGCAGGGTCACTTTCAAGAGGGCTTGTTAGATGGATGACGTTTTGGGAATAGATCAGGTGGTATAGCAGCATGGCACTTATGCTTACGGAAGGCGGGAGCATGAAGATACCCGGTATGCAGTGGATCAAGAAGGCAGAAAGCAAGGGCAATGAGACTGAGGTTCCCGTCGCTGAGAACCTGGGGCTAGTCGACTTCTTCAAGCTGACGTACAAAGAGGTGCAGGAAGACCACGTCATGGCCTTCGCCGGCAACCTCGCCTACAAGGGCCTCTTTGCGATCTTCCCGTTCTTTACTTTCCTGCTATCGCTCCTCGGCATCTTCAACGCTACCGACCTCGTCAACACCATGATCGACAAGCTCTCCGGAGTCGCGCCGCAATCGGCCACGAAGTTCATCGAAGGTCAACTCCTCAGCATCACCCAGAGCCAGGCCGAGAGTGCCTTCACGTTCGGGGCGATCATCTCGATCCTCCTCGCACTCTGGGGAGTGTCCGGGGCGTTCCGGTCTGTCATGGAGGCGATGAACGTCATGTACGCGGTTGAGGAGGACAGGC
>DASSJP010000218.1:0-9711 GCA_035691165.1 Rubrobacter sp. | reverse complement strand
TGAGCGAGGCGAGCACCGCATCAAAGCTCCCTTCGTCGCCCGGTATTTCCTCAGCCCGACCCTCGCGGAAGATGGCGTTCGTGATGCCATGCGCGACCATTCGCTGCTGCGCCAGCGCCAGCATGGCTGTGCTGACGTCGATCCCGACTACCTGCCCCGACTGTGCCACCGTCAGGGCAGCCCTTTGCGCCACAGCGCCTGTCCCCGTCCCGAGGTCGAGGACGCGGTGGCCGGGTTCCAGCCCGGCCCGCGCGAGGACGCCCTCGACCACAGGAGCGAAGCGCTTGTCGATCTCGTGCAGGTAGATGTCCGAGATCCGGTCCCACACACCGATCTGCCAGGCAAGCCCTTCTCGGACACCCTCATCTTCCATCCTTCTCTCCTCCACGGAACCTCCGACTGGTGACCCGTATCGATATATTCCTGACCCTGATGAGATGGATTACTGGAAATAGAGGGATTCTTGTCCGGTCGCCGCTTCCAGGGTTTCGGTGGACGCGTCAGGGGCCGTTAACTCAATCATTATCATTCAAAAGTCTACCTGAGTTTGCAGAGATACCCTTACTCCCCGCGTAGCGGGGAACGGAGACCCCGACCAGCGAATCGCGTGTAACGAGTCCAGCCAAGTCGTCTTCGTCCAATTCCTCTGTACCGGGCGGGCGCATGGGGAGGACCATATAGCGGACATCTGCGGTGCTGTCGTGGACGACGACCTCGACGCCTTCGGGCGGCTCGAAGCCGAACTCGCGCATCACGGCGCGGGGCTCCCTGACGGCGCGCGAGCGGTAATTGAAGCTCTTGTACCAGTCGGGCGGGCGTCCGAGGATGGCCCTCGGGTAGCAGGAGCAAAGGGTGCAGACGATCAGGTTGTGCACCTCCGGCGTATTCTCGACGACGACGAACTCGGCGGGGTGCGTCGGGTCCATGCCCAACTCCGATGCGGCAGCCTTGGCGTCCGAGAGGAGGCGTTCCCTATATTCATCGTTCACCCAGGCGCGGGCCACGAGCTTCGCGCCGTTGGCTGGGGAGCGCGCCTCCATGTAGGAGATCCTGTCCTGCACCTCGGGCTCCGTTAGCACGCCTTTTTCCAGGAGCAGCGCCTCTATGGCCCTGATGCGCGCGGCGTACGGACTCGTGGAACTCTTTGCTTCCTCGTGATGGTCGCTCACGCTGTACCTCCTTCAGGCTCCAGCCAGTGCTCGTAGACGTCAGCACACAGGCGGTCTTCGGCGGGTCCATCGTAGTCGTCCCACAGGTCGGCCTGCCTGAAGCCCACCTTGTAGAGGAGTCTCTCAGGTCTGCCGGAGAAGCCGTAGGCGAGTTCCTCGGGGTTCGGGAACTCGCCGAGCACGGACTCGATCCAGCCCGTCTTCCCCTTCAGGTAGCCAGGGGTGCGTACGTGGCCCGGCTTCTCGGCGGGCAGGACCCTGACGCGGTCGCCAGGCTCGAAGGTCAAGGCCCGTTCCAGCGGCGCCTGATCTCTGCCGCCTTCTCGTCTATCTCCTCGCGGGTGAGGATGCCCTTCTCGACGAGCAGTTTCTCGGCAGCCGCACTCCAGCGTTCGTAGTAGGAGAGATCGCGGTACTCTTCGAGGCTCTCTATGGCCCTGCGGAGCTGATCCGTGGTCTGGAGTCCCCTGCCTTCCAGTGCTCCGTTGATGGCATCGGCGAGACGCTCCCAGTCCTCGACCTCGTGCTGGCCCCTGTCTATGGGGCCGCCTGGTGAACCTCCGAGGTCGTGGACTCCGGCCAGGGCTTCGCTCCTATCCGACCCGCAATACTTCCTTGATCGGGGGCCGCTCGACGAGCTCCTCGACGTACTCCTGCAGCTTGAGGCCGTCCGGCGTGGCGACGGCGTGCATGTAGTCGGAGAACTGGAACAGGGAGTCGGGCATGCCCGGGTCACGCACCTGGTTCAGGCGCCCCTCCTGGCGCATTCGCCTGGCGACCGCGCGCAGGACCGAGTAGGACATGCGGGATAGGTCGCGCAGCGGCTGGTGCCTGTTCTGGCGCGTGCCGAGGTCTACCTGCGCCATTGCGTCGAGCCCGATCATCTTGAGCACGTCTATCATGATGCCGGTCTCCACCGCGTAGCCTGTGAGGAAGGGGATGGAGGAGAAGATCTCCTTGTCGGCGACGAACTCTCCCGCGAGCGGCTGCACGAAGCCCGTGAGCTCGGGATAGAAGAGGTTGAAGAGCGGCTTGGTCGAGAGCTCGGTGACCCTTCCGCCGCCGTCGGCCTCCACGGTCTCGTGGCTCTTGAAAGGACGCCTGTAGGCGGCCTTGACGAACCGGATCTCGGGCACTTCCAGGATCGGGCCGAGGATGCCGTAGACGAGCTGGGGCCTGAAGTCCCTCGTGTCGGCGTCGATGTACATCACGAGGTCGCCGCGCGCCACGGAGAGAGAGCGCCACATGGCGTCGCCCTTGCCGTGCGCGCCGCCGTGGTTGCTCATCAGCTCGTTCTCAGAGTAAACCTCCGCGCCCCTGGATGCGGCCACCTGCGCGGTGCCGTCGGGCGAGTCCGCGTCGACGGCCAGGATCTGGTCGACCAGCGGGCAATCCCCGGCCTGACGGTTGACGGCGTGGATCTCGTCGATGATCCCGCCTACCGTGTCGGCGACGTTGCGGCAGGGCAGGACCGCGCTGACCGTCAGGCCGAGCTCGCGCTTGCGGCGGCCCATGGCCTTGAGGTCTGAGAACTGCCTGTAGTCGTAGGAGCGATGCTTAAACCACTCTACGGCGTCCACTCGCATCACACTCCTTACGTAGCTCCTTCCGTCACAGCCACGGTAAGCTATCGCATAAAGGGACATTTGTCCATTCTTTTTTCTTAATGCTATAGATAGCTCATTTCTATACCTGACGGCGTCGGTACCGAGACTATCGGGGCCAGGGTGATAGAATCAGGACCCTTTTGGACGGCGACCACCTCCGGATTTTCGGAGAGTTTGGAAATATGCGCATAGTATTGACAAACGACGACGGAATTGAGGCCCCCGGGCTTCTGGCGGCCAGGCTTGCGCTGGAGAAGGTCGGGGACGTCATCACCGTGGCGCCGGATAGGAACCGCTCGGGGGTAGGGAGGAGCATCTCCTTCGGGCGCTCGCTCCACGTCGAGGAGCGGAGGATGGCGGACGGCGTGATCGGATACGCCTGCTCGGGGACGCCGGTAGACTGCGTGCGGCTCGTGGCGCTCGGGCTTATGGACTTCGAGCCCGATATCGTCGTCTCAGGGATAAACCACGGGGAGAACCTCGGCGACGACATCACGTACTCGGGGACGGTCGCCGGGGCGATGGAGGGAATAGTTATAGGTGTCCCAGGCATCGCCGTCTCTTTGAGCATTAACCGCCCGTGGCACGAGACCGTCAGGGAGGAGATGCCTCTCGATGACAGGCTCCACTTCGAGGCTGCGGCGGAGTTCACGGCCCACCTGGCGAAAGTCGCCTTCAAGGGCCTTCCATCAGGCCGTATCCTGAACGTCAACGCGCCTAATTTGCCCCGCGAGAAACTTAGGGGTGCGCGTGTAACCAGACTGGGACGAAGGTTCTACAAAGACGAACTCGTCGAGGTCAGGGACGAGAATGGCAGGGTCGGCTACGACATATACAACAACCCTCCGGGCCACCACGAAGAGGAGGGCACCGACTTCGCCGCCATCGAGAACGACGAGATCAGCATCACCCCCGTCCACCTTGAATTGACCGATGTACCTGGCCTGGAGGAACTCTGCGACTGGGACGTGGACGGACTGCTCAAGAACGGGCTCGACTAGCCTTGCTTCAAGGAGCCCTCTTCGACTTTGACGGGACGCTCGTCGATACGACCGAGATGATCCACCAGTCCATGCGCCACGCCGCAAGCGCTGTTTTGGGACGCGACGATATCCCCCGCGAGGTGCTGCTAGCCAACGTCGGCCAGCCCCTCCCGCGCCAGATGGAGTTGATCGACGCCGAAAACGCCGAGTTGCTGCTCGAAGCCTACCGCCGTCACCACGAGGAACATCACGACGACCTGATCGGGGAGTTCCCTGGTATCGAGGAGTCGCTCTCACGCCTCCACTCAGCCGGAATTAAGGTCGCCGTAGTAACCTCCAAACGCCGCACCTCCGTGGAGTTGGCTCTGAAGAACTTCCCAGGCCTCCGAAACGTCGTCGACCGCTTCGTCACGATGGAGGACACCACGGAGCACAAACCCAACCCCGAGCCGCTACTGAGAGGACTCGAACTCCTCGGTGGCATTCCCAGAGAAGAAGCCGCCTACATAGGCGACTCACCATTCGACGTGGAAGCGGCGAAGGCCGCCGGCCTTACGAGCGTCGCCGTCAGCTGGGGTGCCTTCTCCGAGGACAACCTGCGCGCCGCCGAACCCGACCACCTTGTCCCTGATATCGACTCCGCGGTGGACGTTCTGCTGGATCTGTAAGGTTCCTGGCGACCCTGCACGAGCGCACGAGACCAATGCCGGCTCCCTACCGTTGACGGCTCATCATCAATTCAGCCCATTGTCTCAGGAGCGGCGTAGCCGGGATCACTGCGTGGCGCGAGATGGGCGTCGGGAAGACGACCGTAACCTTCCTTTTCGCCAGATCTAGTTCATTTTGGGGATGTGCTGACTATTCTATGAGGATAACCTGCTTTCGTAGCATTGGAGGGACGGAGCGTTTGCTCAGCGCCCCGCCCGTCAGAGCGAGAGCAGGGGAGGATGAGCGGAATGCTGAGGAGCACGGCGAGCAAGGTGATGTGGGTTGGGAGGGCCGCGGTATTTGCGGTGGGCCTCGCTGCGATACTAGTCCTCATGTTCGTGGCGGCTGGCATGGTGCTGGGGATCGGCGGCAAGTTCTACTCGGGCACGTACAATCAGATTGAATCGATCACGCGACACGCCGGCAGCGACGCCGGGACGGAGCAGGCGTTGGCCGTGGAATCCCTGGCGACGCGTCGGCAGATAGAGTTTCCGAGGGGCTACGCCCAGGTCAAAGTGACGCCAACTACCGTCACCCTCACCGGCTCGAAAGGCATCAACGGCGTGCAGCGCAGCACTACGGACAACAGCGTGTACTGCTTCGACCTGACGTTCTCACCTAGAACCGCGGTGGCCTCGGCCCACCTGAACAACAACGCGACGGTCGGAACGGCTCTCGGCAGCGGTGTGCCCGCCGGTTGCACGGCGCCGTTCAGGGACGCGGCGGCCAGGACCTACGCCGCGAACACTTCAGCCCCCCTGAGCGACATCAACTTCGGCATCGTGTTCATCTAGCGCGAACCCCATCCCGGACACGAGGAAGGGGTGGACTCCCGCGGCAGGATAAGGCCCATCCCCAAATCTCCCACGCCACTTGACCTATCGTTCAGCCCTTCTCGATGTCGACGAGTTCGAATCTTTGAGAAACCCAAGTAAGGACGCAGTCCTATGCGTCCGAAGTATTCTGACTACCCTTAGCCCTTTTGCTTACAGTTGCGAAACTGCCATTGCCAGCGCCGCAAGCTCTTCTTCGGTGTTGAAAAGGTGCGTGCTCGCCCTGACGTACGAGTTCGGGCCAGGGATATAGCGGAGGATGAACCTCTGCTGCAACAGGCGTTCGGCGGCGTCTTTGGCGTCCACTCCTTCGACCTCGAAGCTGACGAGTCCGGATTGGGCCGGCCTCGGGGAGCGGAGGGTGATGCGTGGTAGCCCGGAGAGGAGGTCCATCAGGAGGTCGGCGAGGTGCCTGATCCCTTCAAAGCCCGACTCTCCGCGCTCGCAGACGGCTTCCGCCGCCACCGCGAGGCCGCCGGCGAGGGCAGGACTCATGGTCGAGGCCTCGAAGCGACGGGCGTCGGATCTCAGTTCGTAGTCGCCGCCGGCGTCGAAGTCCATGGGCTCAGGCAGCGACATGAAGCCGACGTTCGTGCTGTAAGCCGGCAGGCCCGGCCTGACGTAGAAGGCCCCCATCCCCTCGGGGCCGAGCATCCACTTGTGGCCCGTGAAGGCGTACATGTCCGCGCCGGTGGCCGGCACGTCAACAGGGATGTTCCCTACCGACTGGGCGCCGTCGATCAGGGTCAAAACGTCACTCTCGCGGGCCACGGCACAGATCTCCTGAAGCGGCAATATCTCCCCGTTCGTCCAGTCCACGTGCGAGATGGCGATGAGGCGCGTATCCGGCGTAAGGGCGGCTTCGATCTCCTCCGTCGTCACCGGAGGAGAGACCAGATTTACTTTCACCCCGAAGCGCCTCCGAAGGTTGTGGAGCGGCACGAGGCAGCCCGGATGCTCGGTCGTGGCCGAAATGACCTCATCACCCTCGCGCCAGTCTATCGAGGAGACGCCCAGGTTCATACCGTGGGTGGTGTTCAGGGTGAGGGCCAGGTCGTCGGGATCTGCCCCGACGAGACGGGCCGCGGCCCCGCGGGCGCGTGAGGCGTACGCAGCCTGGCGGGCGAAGAGGCCGACGCCTTCCAGATAGGCCGGGCCTGAGCAGAAATCGTCGGCATCCCGCATGGCCTCGAGGACGTAGTCTGGGGGAGGTCCGCTGCCGCCCGAGTTCAGATAGACGTGGTCGTTCGATGCGAGGGCCGGGAACATCTCGCGGGGGAGGCTCATTTCGGTAATTGCGCGTCTCCTTCCGGGATTAGAATGACCGTTCTGTATAATAGCTCCTTCATGCAAAACGGGAACCTGGTCAGGATCGGCCGCCGGCGCAAGCGGCTACGCAACAAGAGCAAGCTCTGGCAGAGGCTCAGGACCGCATTCCTGTTGCTCTGCCTGCTGGCGGTTGTCGGGGTGGTCGGCCTCTTCGCAAGCGCCGTGAGCACGTACCAGGCCCTCGCCGCGAACATGCCCGACCTCGACGACTACCACTCCACCGAGCTGGCCCAGACCTCCCTCGTCTACGACACGAACGGCAAGGTCGTTGACCAGCTCTACGGCGTCCAGAACCGCTTCGTGGTGCCTCTGGATAACGTTGATCCAACACTCCAGAAGGCGGTCATCTCCATCGAGGACCACCGTTTCTACCAGCATAGAGGGTTGGATTTCGAGGCAATTGGACGCGCGGCGCTGGAGAATATCAGGACACTATCCATCCAGGAGGGCGGCTCAACCCTCACCCAGCAGCTCATAAAGAACACCTACATAGCCCAGCAGGAGCGCTATGTCCCGAGCTTCGAGCGGAAGTTCGTCGAGGCCTCGCTCGCCTGGCAGTACGAGAAAGAGCACTCGAAGGGTGAGATCCTGGGCCAGTACCTGAACACCGTCTATTTCGGGTCGAACGCCTATGGTGCCGAGGCCGCCGCCAAGACTTACTTCAACAAGGACGCTTCCGACCTTACGCTCTCGGAGTCAGCGCTCCTGGCGGGGATAATCAATCTGCCAGGCATCTACGACCCGTTCGTCGATCCCGAGAGTGCCAAAGCGAGGCGCAACGTCGTGCTCGACAGGATGCTCGCGTACGGCTACATCTCGAAAGAAGAGCACGACAGGGCCGTGGCTTCCAAGCTCGTTTTGAGCCACGGCAGGGTCGCGTACCAGAACGACAACGAGTACTTCCTAAACGCCGTCCGAAAGGAGATCGCCGAGGAGTACGGGGACGACATGGTCTACGAGGGTGGGCTGAAGATCTACACCACCCTCGACCCCGACCTGCAGGCGAAGGCGAACAACGCCGTTGACGCGATCGTGAACCCTGAGGCGGGCGACCCTTCGGCCTCTCTGGTCTCGATCGACCCTGCGACGGGCGCGGTCAAGGCTATGGTCGGCGGGTCGGACTTCGACCAGGTGAAGTTCAACCTCGCGACCCAGGCGCACAGGCAGGCTGGAAGCTCGTTCAAGCCCTTCGTCTACGCCGAGGCCGTACACGAGGGCATCTCACCCGAGACGATGTACATCTCGAAGCACCTGTATGTAGACATGGGCGAGAACGCCGAGCCCTACGAGGTGGACAACTACGACTTCATCCACCGTGGGCCGATCACGCTTGAGAAGGCGATGGCCGACTCAGACAACACGGTCTTCGTCCAACTCGCCCTCGACCTCGGTCTCCAGAAGGTGGTCGAGATGGCGAACAAGCTCGGTATCGACAGCGAGATCGATGCCTACCCATCGACCGCCATAGGGGGCCTGCGCGTCGGGGTGACTCCGCTGGAGATGGCCTCCGCATACTCGACCTTCGCCAACTCTGGTACGCACATGGAACCTTATCTGGTCCAGAAGGTGACGAAGGACGAGAACGGCAAAGAAGTACTTCTGGAGGAGCATCGCCTGGTCAGCGAGGAAGTCCTGAGCAGGGACGAGGCGGCCGTCGTCACGGAGGCCCTGCGCGCCGTGATCGAACGCGGAACGGCCAGCTACTACCACGACCTCGATGCGGAGATAGGCCGCCCGGCGGCGGGCAAGACAGGCACCTCGAACGAGTTTATAGACGCCTGGTTTGTCGGGTTCATCCCGCAGCTCACCACTAGCGTCTGGGTCGGTTACCCGAACGAGCGGCGCTCGATGGTGAACATAAACGGCCTCGAAGTAGTCAACGGCGAGAACTACCCGCTGGATATCTGGTCCCTCTATATGCAGGGCGCCGTCCAGAAGTACCCCGTGCAAGAGTTCGACACCCCGAACTCCGAGATGAACCTGGAAGTGAAGACTGACGGCCGCGCTTACGTGAAGCCCCCGCCGCCTCCACCGGAGGAGAAGAAGGAAGACTCCGGCGAAGAGAAGACCGACGAAGCAGATTCCGAGAAAACGGACGCCGGGCCCGAAGAAACAAGCCCCTCTGAGACCCAGCAGGCCCCTTCCGAAACGGGCCAGGATCAGACACCACCCCCGCAACAGGCTCCGGCGAGCACTTCTCCATCATCGGCGGCGCCCGCGCCAGCACCGCGGGCGCCGGCAGCGCGAGAGCCGGACAGACGCCGGAAAATCGGTCCGCATGTCGGCCCTCGTGTCGGCCCGCATTTTGGCCGGGCGCGTCGAAGGTGAGTCGTTCCGGAGGAGCAGCGTACCTGTGAGCCACCGGAGAAGCGCGTGAAGCAGGCTCACAGCCAGGGCGGTTTCGTCAGGGACCCTGCCACCTGGATGACCTACGGATTCGTCGGCTACTTCGCCTTTATGGAGACGGTGCTCGGCCCCATAATGCCTTTCCTCAGGAAGGAACTGGACCTCGGCTACACTGCGGCAAGCCTCCACTTCAGCGCCTTCGCCCTTGGCGCCGTCCTGCTCGGCTTCTTCGGGGACAGGGTCGTCGGCCTCTGGGGGAGACGCGCCGCCATGTGGGGCGGTGCGGTGGGCATGGCCGCCGGTGCTGTGCTCTTGATCTCGAGCCCAAGCGTCTTCGGCACCGTCCCTGCTGCCTTCGTCATGGGAGTCTGCGGCGCCCAGGTGCTCGTGACCTCCCAGGCTGTGCTCTCGGACAGACACGGAGAGTGGAGCGCGGTCGCCCTTACGGAGTCGAACGTTACGGCGAGCGCGTGCGCCATAGCCGCTCCGCTGCTCGTCGGCGCGTCCGCGGCATCTGGCCTCAGCTGGCGCGCGGCGCTGGCTCTTCCCGCTGTGGCCCTCGTACTGCTCGCCGTCGGTTTCTTCTCCCGGCCCCTGGACCCTCCTCGGAACGCGACGGACGATGCGCCGGCCAATGGCAGGACCCTGCCCCCGCGCTACTGGGCTTTCTGGACACTCGTGACGCTGGGCGTCGCCGCGGAGTGGTGCGTCGCGTACTGGGGGGCCGACTTCCTCG
>DASSJP010000217.1:0-3999 GCA_035691165.1 Rubrobacter sp. | reverse complement strand
CGCTACATACCTCGACCTACCCGCTCGACGCCGTGAACGACGCCATGCAGGATCTCAACAACGGCAAACTCAGGGGAAGGGGGATCCTGGTCCCCGACGGCGCGAACGCCTGACCACTAAAACGTCCCGGCATCTTCTGGTTCCGGGACGTCTATTTCAGCAACGTGCGTACGGTCAGCCCGTTGACCCAGGTTGCTCCGGGGAGCCCGGGCTCTTATCGTATTCCTGATCCAGCGGAGGCAACACGTCGAACATGTAGAAAAGGGCCAGGAGCGCGTAGATTGCAAGTGCCAGTCTGGCGCTCAACAGGGATGCTCCGATAGCCAGCACGTACAACGGGTTGCCGAGCGCGAAGATCCAGAGCGATCTCCTGGCACGGCCGGGATCTACGCCCTCATGGAGGAGGCCGCTGATCACCGCATAGGCCCACGTAGCGCCGAAGGTCACGCCCATTACCGCCATCGTTCCGCCGTAGACGGCCGCGGCCAGGCGCTCATCGTGACCCTCCCGAAGATAGTCCGCCAGCAAGGCGGTAGGAAATGGTATGACTGCGACCGCCATCAGGAACAGGAGGTTGATGAACAGCAAGGGACGATTGACGACCCTTATGCGCTCCATTACGGCGTGATGGTTCACCCATATTATCCCGATCGTCAGGAAGCTGACCACGTACGTAGCATAGGAGGGCCACCTTTCGAGGAGCGCGCTCGAGAGGCCCCCGGGTTCGACGTGCGGGACCTTGAGCTCGAGCACGAGTAGGGTGGCCGCGATGGCGAATACCCCGTCACTGAACGCCTCGGTGCGACTGGTTCTCACCACTCCTCCCTTCACTCGTACCTGTTTATGCTACTGAGAACGTCACCATCGGGCATCAGCCGAAAGGCTAGGTTTCGGCTCCCGGCCTCGTTGGCCGGCGCATGATCGAGGAGATGGATCGAAAACCGATTCGAAGGCCGCGCAATGCTGTTAGATCTTGAGATCCCTCACAGCTGGCAAACCGGCGACGCCCTCGGCGGCGAACACGGCTCTTACGATTGCCTCCTCGAGGACCCGCGCCCCCCACGACCCTACGACGTCCGGCAATACCTCAACCTCACCTGTTGACGCGGCGAAGACAACGTCCCCGTCCACGGTCGTGTGAACAGGATAGACGGCGCGGGCGAGGCCGTCATGGGCCATCTGGGCGACCTTGGTGACCTGCGGCTTGGTAAGGCGCGCGTTGGTCGCCACGATACCAAGGGTCGTGTTCTCTCCCCACCTCAGCCTGGCCGCGGCCTCGGGGAGGAGTTCAACTGTATCGCCCAGCGTACCGTCCTCCAGGCGCGGACCAGCGAGCACCTTCCGCGTCCGCGGGTCCCGAACTTCACCGAAAGCGTTCACGGCGGCAAGAGCCCCGACGACGAGCCCGTCTTGCAGTTGGATGGAGGCGCTCCCGATCCCACCCTTCATCGCCCGCTCCATGCCGAGCACTTTTCCTACCGAGGCTCCGGTCCCGGCTCCGACGGTTCCCTGCGCGAAATCGGCGCTCTTGGCCGAGGAGGACGCCTCGTAGCCCATCGCCGCATCGGGACGGGATGCGGGGTCCCCGACGACGATGTCGAAGAGAACGGCCGCCGAGACAAGGGGAATGCGGGCCACGCCAACGTCGAGTCCGACACCCTTCTCTTCGAGGAAGCGGACGACGCCGTCTGCTGCGGCGAGCCCGAAGGCGCTTCCTCCGGTCAGGAGCAGGGCGTGCGTCGGACGGACTGCCCCGATCGGCCCCAGGCGGTCCGTCTCGCGCGTGCCCGGCGAGGAGCCACGCACGTCCACGCCGACGACGGCACCTTCTGGACCATCGAAGAGGACGGCTGTGCAGCCTGTGATCCCCTCTCTGTCGGTCGCATGGCCAACGAGCACGCCAGGCACGTCGCAGAGGTTGTCGAACACGCCGACCTAAGAGTCCGGACGTTGCGGGGGTTCGGGCACCTCCCACTCATCCGTGTCGGCGGGTATGATGCCAGGGTTGTCGCGGGCGAGGGAACCGAGGGAGACGAGTTCCTGATCCGAGCGCCTGGGGCCGAACTGGACGAAGACGGAATCCTTAACCATCGAATAGTCAATGACCCTACCCTCCCGCTCCCCAAGCTTCACGGTCGAGTTGCGGAAGGGCGCGCGCTCCTTGAATTCCTTGTAGGTGTCGTGCTCGTAGCGCATGCAGCACTTCACCTCGCCGCAGCAGCCCAGGATCTTATCGTTCGGCGTCACGCCCTGTTGCTTGGCGAGCCTGACGTTTACCGGCCCCATGCTCCTTGCTCCGCTCCACGTCGCGCAGCAAAGGGGCAACCCGCACGTGTCGCACCCACTCGTGTCGCCGGACCGCTCTATGAAGCGGAACTCACGGAGAACGACCCTCGCATCGTAGTCGCGTTGCAGGGCGCTCTTGACGGGGCTCAGGTCCAGGTCCTTCTCGTCGGTCTGGAACTTGACCTCGATGTAGCAGCCGTCCAATGAGACGTCGCACCCTATGAACTGCACGCCCGCGATCCTGTGGTCCCTGGCGAGCTTTCTGGCTTCTTCCCTGATGGCGCGTCCCAGTTCCCTGTTGCGGTCTTCAGCCCTGGCGTCCTCCTCCGTGACGATCCTGAGAATATCGTAGGGTTCGGTATACGCCTCGCGGCGGCGGGGCGTCAGGGCGACGCGCCCTACGAACTCCCCCACCTCGGTGGCGACGACTACCGTGTAGCCGACCCTGAGGTCCAGGTCCCGCGCGTAGCAGAGCCGGGTGATGCTCCAACCAGGGACCCTGACGTCCACGAGCCTTGGGAGGGTTCGAGTATCTTCCGCCGTATGCGCGATAACGCCACCTCCAGGATCGCCTCTGCAGAGACATTATACGCAAGTGCCGCCCGTGCTTCCCCTATTGCCAGCGCAGCCCCGGCCCAGTCCGACCCGGGATACTCAAATACGTACCCACGTATCTCCCCTATCCTGTCCGCGTTGGCGGCCAGATCTTCCGCCCCTGCCTTTATGACCGCCGCATCCCTGTAAAGAAGAGCGAGCAACTCGAGGGACTCGCGCACCGCACCGTCCCTCGCAGCCCTTCCCGCGCGTTTGGCCGCGTCCTTCGCGCGCCTGTCCGGCTCCTCGAACTGAGCGATGAACTCTCGCTCGCGTGCCTCTCCCACGGCCTCGGAGCGGACCACGATCCTGCGGACTGCCTCATGGCGCGCCTCGAAGTCCTCCGAGAAAGCGAACCCGGCTTCAAAGGCCGCCTCGCGCAGATCCCCGAACTCGGGGTCCTCCGCGTAGCGCAGCGAGAGCCCGACGCTCCCGCGACCGAGCGCCGCCGCTAGACCGGGCTCCGCCGCACCCCTCTCTTCCAGGAACCGGGCGACGACGCTGGTGGGCACGGGGGTGAACCGCACCGCCTGGGCGCGGGAGAGGATCGTGGGCAGCACCCCTTCTCGCGAGGTCGCGAGCAGCACGAAGACGGTCTCCCCCTCGGGTTCCTCCAGCGTCTTGAGGAGCGCATTCGCGGCCTGCACGTTGAGCGTGTCAGCCTGCAGGATGAAAGCCCTGCGCGCGCCCTCGAAGGGCCGGCTCGCCGCGAGACGCACTATCTCCCTGACCTGCCCGATGGTCGTGAACGCGCCTTCGGGCATGATCTCCGCAAGGTCAGGATGCAGCCCCCTGAGCGCCCTGTCTTCCGCCGACGCGTCGCCGCCGGCGACCAGGGACGCCCCGAACCTCCGCGCCACCGTCCGCTTGCCCACGCCGGGAGGACCGTGGAACAGATACGCCTGCGAGACTTCCCCAGTCCGCAGGGCACGCCCGAGCAGCCGCAGCGCCGTCTCGTTCCCCAGTATGCCCGCGAACCTGTCCTGCCATTCAGTCATCTTTCTCCCGGCTCGCCAGAAACCCTCTAGCCCTCACTCCAGCGAGTATATTGCAGCTCGCGCATCCTACCCACTACCAGATCCGCGAGCTCCCGCGGCGGAAGCGAGGCGTCGAGGACTT
>DASSJP010000216.1:0-3045 GCA_035691165.1 Rubrobacter sp. | reverse complement strand
GGACGCGCCTGGGTTGAACGGTGTGATCCGGGCCGTCACCACGAAGTGCGTCGAGGACTACGGCTACGAGGTCGTCGGCCTCAAGCGCGGCTGGAAGGCCCTGCTCGAACCGGAGTCTGACACGGTGATGGAACTCGATGCCGACAAAGTGCGCTACATCCTGCAGGAAGGAGGTACTATCCTCGGCTCATCGCGCACGAACCCTTACAAGAAGGAGGGCGACCCCGAGAAGGTCGTCAAGCAGATGGAGGAGTTCGGAGTTGACGCCCTCGTCGCCATTGGCGGGGACGACACACTAGGCGTCGCCAAGAGGCTCCACGAGGACTTCGGCGTGCAGGTCATAGGATGCCCCAAGACTATAGACAATGACCTCTCCGCGACGGACACGACCTTCGGCTACGACACCGCCGTCTCCATCGCAACCGAGGCTATCGACAGGCTCCGCACCACGGCCAAGAGCCACGAGCGGGTCGTCGTGGTCGAGGTCATGGGGCGGCATGCGGGTTGGATCACCTGGGGAGCGGGCCTCGCCAGCGCGGCGAACGTCACCCTGATCCCCGAGGTCGAGCCCGACCTCGACGAGATCACAAACATCTTCAAGAAGCGCGCGGAGAACGGCGAGAAGTGGGGCCTCGTCGCCGTGAGCGAGGGCGTCGTCCTCTCGGAGGACTTCATCACCCAGAACGCCGAGACGGACGAGTTCGGACACGTCCGCCTCGGCGGCATAGCGGAGACGCTTGCAGGCGAGATCGAAGAGCGCACGGGCATCGAGACGCGCCACGTCGTCCTCGGGCACCTGCAGCGCGGCGGAACGCCGACCGCCTTCGACCGCATCCTCTCGACCCGCTACGGCCTCAGGGCCGCCGAGGCCGTGAAGAACGGCGAATGGGGCAAGATGGTCGCGCTGCGCGGCAACGACATCGTCACCGTACCTCTCGAGGAGGCCACCGAGGAGACCAAGACCGTCCCCGAGGACTTCTACAAGGTCGTCGAGACGTTCTTCGGATAGGACGTGTTCGAAGGCTTCGAGAGGGAGCGGGTTGAGACCCCCGGCGCCGAGATAGAGCTGGTCCACGGGGGCCAGGGACCGCCCGTCTTGCTTATGCACGGCTACCCGCAAACCCACTCGATGTGGCACCTGGTGGCTCCCCGGCTGGCCGAGGACTTCACGGTCGTCGCGGCAGACTTGCGGGGCTACGGTGACAGTTCAAAGCCTTTCGGGGATGAGGATCACTCGACGTACTCAAAGCGTGCCATGGCCGCGGATCAGGTCGCGGCCATGGCGTCTCTGGGCTTCGACTCCTTCGCCGTCGTCGGGCACGATAGGGGAGCCCGCGTCGGGCACAGGATGGCCCTGGATCACACCGACCGCGTCACGAAGCTCGCGGTGCTCGATATCGTGCCTACGCGCCACATCTTCGAAACCGTGGGCAAGGACCTGGCGACGGACTATTATCACTGGTTCTTCTTCATCCAGCCCTACGACCTGCCTGAGACCATGATCGGGGCCAACCCTTCCTACTACCTACGCAAGAAACTCGGCGGCTGGGGTACGAGCCTGGAAACCTTCGCCCCCGAAGCACTCGCCGAGTACGAGCGCTGCTTCGACGCGGCAACGATCCACGCGAGCTGCGAAGACTACAGGGCAGCGGCCTCCATCGACCTCGTCCACGACGAAGCGGACCGAGGCCGCAAGGTTGAGTGTCCTCTTCTGACGCTCTGGGGCGGGCGCGGCGTGATGGAGAGGATCTACGACGTCGAGGCGGTGTGGCGCGAGTACGCAGCCGATGTGCGGGGCAGACCCATCGACGCCGGACACTTCCTCGCCGAAGAGAGACCCGATGAGTCCGCGCAGGAACTGGGGAACTTCCTCGGCGGTTAGCCTGCGCCAACTCGTTATCTGCGAAGCTCCCTGAAGTTAGCCCATTTGGGGGATATAGAAGAATCTTCTCTAGTTCATAATGGCCTTGGATCTCTCGACGAACCGGAGGGGCAATGCTGAAGTACATAGTCTTCGGGCTGCTGGTAGCGCTCGCGATGGTCGCAGGCATGGTCAACCAACCCCGTGCCGAGGCCCAGACGCTGGCACTCTACCCGTTGCTGGACTGCGTCAGCTACGACCAGGATCAGAACACGGTCACCGCTTACTACGGCTACATCAACGCGGAAACCACCACCTTGAACGTGCCTTTCGGCACCAACAACATCTTCATGCCAGCGCCGTTTTTCCGCGGCCAGCCCACCAGCTTCGAACCGGGCTCCCACCACAAGGTATTCTCCGTCACCTTCCCCGCGACCTCGTACGTCGAATGGACGCTCGGGGACACCACGGTGAGGGCGACCAACGACCCTGACCTCCGCTGTTCCCAACCGCAAGCCGACGTTTCGATCTTCCAGTCCGCCGCGCCTGGGCCCGTGTCGGCGGGCAAGGATCTGGCGTACACCCTGAAGGTGGAGAACAACGGTCCGAACCAGGCGACCACGGTCAGCGTCAAGGACGCGCTTCCCGCAGGTGTGGATCTCGTGTCGGCGAATGCCTCCCAGGGGTCCTGCTCCGGCACGGAGACGATTAGTTGCGCTCTTGGCACGCTCGACGCCGACCAGAGCGAGACCGTCTCCATCGTTGTGAAGCCGAACAACGCAGGGTGGCTGATCAACACCGCGAGCGTCAGCGCCTACGAGCTCGACTCCGTGACCCTGAACAACGCGTCCTCCTCCAGTGTAACCGTGGTGGCACCCCCCTCTGCGACCACGGGTCCGGCGAGTGACCTGACGTTCGCCGGCGCCACGCTCGGCGCTTTGATCAATCCCAACGGCTCGGAGACGGGCTACCAATTCGAGTACGGCAAGACCGAGGCCTACGGCCAGAGCACCCCGGAGCAGACCGCCGGGTCCGGCATGAGCGCGGACCTGGTACAGGCGACCATCGACGGTCTGCGGCCCGGCACCGCTTACCACTACAGGGTCGTGGCAACCAACGACCACGGGACCACAGAAGGCTCCGACCGCACCTTCACGACACCTGCGCTGGCGCTCGCCAGGCTG
>DASSJP010000215.1:0-13780 GCA_035691165.1 Rubrobacter sp. | reverse complement strand
GAGAGTGCCCGCTCCGGCGACGATTGCCCTCGTCACCGTTCTCACGTCTTCTCATCCTTCTGCAGGCTCTGCGGATCTCGGGCGGCCAGCTGATCACGTAGGTCTGTGCGCCTTTCGTGGCAATCGAGTGGCGTTTCGGGTACCCACATGTCATTTCGAGCCGCAAATATCGTACATGCCTCCCTCCTGTGGACCTGGTGGTGCCAACTGGTGGTGCGGAATTGGTACATCGGGATTCGGTGCAAGCTCCTGCACATTGGAAGTGCAGAGCGAACACTCATTCTTCCCGGACCGCTGAGATCACCCCCGTACCTACCGAAAGATCCAAGGCCAGCCGTCGGTCGGCCTGGTCGTAGTCCTTGGTCTCGAAGTCCTTCTGGACGTTCTCGCCAACGATGTCGCTACCGAGGATGCTCATCGAGCCGTCGCCGACTTCCGCGTGGGCCTTGACCGCCACGCCTTTTGGCACCACCACTGTCAGAGCTCCGGTATCGACGTTTGCCTCGAGATCGGTCGTGCCCTCGGGCAGATCCACGTCTTCGAGGTTGACCTCGAGAGATCCCGTCTCCAGGTTGTAATTGTCCCTGAGTTCGTCCACGTTCGAGGGCTGCTCGGTGCGCACCTGCAAGCCGTCCTCACGGTTGGTCACTGCCCCGATCACCCCGCCTATCACCAACGCCGCGACCACGGCGGCCAGGAGCAAGAAGAGCACGATAGCGCCCACAATAACGATCGCTACGGTTCTCTGGTTCATCTAATTCCTCCTACATCCCTGCTTTGTCGATCAACTTCACGCTTTCTACCTTTTCGCCCGCTCGATCAACTCAGGCGGGTCAGGATTACGGCCCCTGCCACCAGCACGAGGATCAGCACCAATGCCAGGATCGCGGCGATCGGCACCATCACCACCAAGGCGGCCCTGCCGGTTGTCGTTGCGTGCATCTCACGGATGCCCACCACGGCGAGGTATAGTCCGTAGAGGGCGATCAGCCCGCCAATAATGGGAATCCAGTTGACCAGGTTGGTAACCGAGACGTAAGCGACCACCCTGAAGGTTGCTTCGTATCCAGAGTTCGCGTTGCCCACGAAGAGCATGACGAAAAGATGCACGATGGCGGCCAAGACGAAGAGCCCTATGGCGCCTCCTATAGGGGCCAGGATCACGTCGGCGATGAACGCCCCGAAGCCGTAGCCGGGCCCCTCGAACCTTATTCCGCCCACTGCCTCGGTCCGCCAGGCCAACCTGAGGAGTCCCCCCAAGATCGTGGAGATCTCTATGCAGATGAGGGCGAAGGCGAGGGGGGCCAGGTAGTTGCCGCGCCTGGGTATCCCGGCAAAGAACGCGGCCGGCCTCGCCACGACTCGCCGAACTACATCTACGAAGCTACCCCCCGGGTTGGAGAGATCATAATCCCCTCCTGAGGAACTGGGAGCCGTACTCATGCTCATTCCGTGCTCCTGTCGCTCGCGCATCTCGACTATGCGTCCCAGCCTAACAATGCAATGCCTCCCGTGTATGAGTCATATTGACCTGTCTTCTGAGCAATATTTGCTAAAGGTTCCCCGCCAGTGCGCGGTGGCAAGACGTTAACCCGGGCTTCGCTGTCTCTGTCCCGCGGGAGCTTGGTAATGGACCTGCCTCTAGGGACCATCTAGAAACGGAGAACCTCGTCCTTCTCGCGATGCAATCAGCTTCCTGTTTCTCGTTCTCCCGCGTCAGCGGTTTCAAAGGGGTGCCGGAGCCTCGCCAACTACCCAGTAGGGGATGCGGATTGGCGGGCTAGGAGGTGATGAGACTGGCGAGCGAAACTCGAGCGGATAAACCGACACTCAGCATGGGGTATGTGAAGCGGGAGTCGACGGCGCTCATTGCTATTTGGGGATTGGGTGAGGGTTCGGGCAGAAGGGAGCTCTGCGGCCGTCCGTAAGCCTCGAGACCGCGTTTGAGGAGCAGGAGATCATGAAGTGCGACAAGCTTGAGGGACACCGGTTTGCCGCTCGTGTCCCCACCTGCGACCGTGGCGTGCACTTTTGGCAAGCCTTATGTCTCTAGCGATCAGTTTAGCGATCAGTTTAGGAGCGCACATCGCCCTCCGAAGGGTAAGAAAGGCTAGTATGTTTCCGACAAAATCCTTCTGGCTCCCGAAGGCTCCGAGAATGCCGAGCTCGCCTTGATATCCACCGTTGGCGTGGCAAGGATTTCCGGCTCTGAGCTTGAGGTCGTGGCCGTCTCTCCCGAATCGGCCTACATATACGCCTATTACAGCGCTCGCCGAACCTGCTTAGGCCCTTCAGATCGGCTTCCTACGAGCTTGGATGTATGGGTCTTCGGAAGGTACACCAGCCTTGGCCAAGTGGCATCATACTCTTGGGTGGAGCGGGCAAGCACACTGGAGAAATAGGGAAGGAGCATATGGATGGCGGATAGAGATCCTGATCGACGACAACAAGTGCGCAGCACCGAGCCTGCCAATCCGAGAGAACGTATGCGCGAGTTGGAGAGACACCTGCGCGAGATGGGGAAGTACCTCAGGCGCATGGGTGGTAGACAGCGGAAAGGTCTGGCCTACCGGAGGATAGCCTTCGGTCAAGTGGTGGAGCGCCACTTCGCCGAGTACAGAGGTAGGATCGGCTTCGAGTTGCGAGTAACGACCCTAGGTCACGTCCAGCGTGGTGGAACCCCAAATATCTCAGACAGGCTGCTCCCCACACGGCTGGGTGCGGCTGAATCATTTGAGGTGCATCGCTGTGCTGCTCTAGTCCCCCAGAGGATCAACTTTGATCAGGAGAATGACTTATCTTGCTCATGCCTTGTATGCCGCTTACCCATACTATGTGTTCGAAGAGCTCGGAGCGCGGGGTCTCTTGTCCCTTCCCGAGCGACACTAGCTAGAGGAGGTTGGTGGCGGTGAAATCTCTGATCATCTACGAGAGTGAATACGGCAACACCGAGAAGATAGCCCGCGCGATCGGCGAGGCCCTGGGCCAGCACGGCGAGGCTCGCGTGAGGTCGGTGGAGTCGGTAGCCACATTGGACACTTCAGGTTTGCATGTCCTCGCGGTTGGTGCTCCCACGCAGCGCCACGGATTGCCTGAGGCAGTCAAAGAACTGCTCGAGCGAACCCCCCAAGATCAGCTGAAAGGTGTGCGGGCCCTCGCCTTTGACACGCGTTACCGGAGGGCCAGGTGGATCACCGGCTCTGCGGCAAGGGAGATTGGTAAGCACCTGCGCCGCATGGGGTGCAAGCTTCTCGCCGAGCCGGAGAGCTTCTTTGTGGAAGGATCGGAGGGACCGCTTGAGCCGGGAGAGGAAGACCGTGCCAGGGCGTGGGCAGCGAGGTCGCTGGGGCGGACCCCGCAGGCCATGTCGAGCTAACCGGAGCAGGGGAGGCTATGAGAGAAGATGAGGACTTGGTGCGGTGGCACCTTTTGAAGGCTCACAGCCTCAAAGGTGAGCACCAGCTCGCCGAGTATGTAGCGAACCTTGACCTCGCGGAGTGCGCACAGATCCTCGCAACTAGCCCGAGGACCTTGCCCTTCCTCGCTTCGAACAGGGACGAATGCCGGGTAGGCCCTGGGGAGCGACGAAGTTTCGAGGAGGTGATCAGGACCTGGACGATAAGCGTGCTCTCGGGTGTAGAGGCAGGGTAGTTATCAAGGTGGGTTTTGCGTTCAGGCCCAAGGAGGCAATACGAAGATGTTGAAAACACGGTGGTCACGGTGGTTTTCGGAGATCGGCATTGAGGACGTGCCGCTCGTAGGTGGTAAGAACGCCTCCCTGGGAGAGATGACCCGCGAACTCGGATCGCTCGGTATCAGGGTGCCTGATGGGTATGCGGTGACAGCCGACGCCTATCGGTACTTTCTTCAGGCCAACGAGTTGGAGGCTCCCATCAGGGAGGCCATTGCAGGGCTGGATATGGACGACCTCGAGGACCTCAGGCGCAGGAGCCTCTCGATCCAGAACTCGGTCATAGGCGCTGACTTCCCCGAGGACCTCGAGATGGAGATACTGCGAAGCTACAGCGAGCTCTCAGCCCGCTACGACGAGGACCTAACAGACGTCGCCGTCCGTTCTTCCGCAACCGCCGAGGACCTGCCTACCGCGAGCTTCGCAGGACAGCAGGAGAGCTTCCTGAACGTACACGGCGACGCCCAGCTTCTCGAGTCCGTCAAGAAGTGCTTCGCCAGCCTCTTCACGCCGCGGGCCATAAGCTACCGCGAGGACATGGGCTTCGACCACTTTCAGGTTGCCCTCTCCGTGGGCGTGCAGAAGATGGTCCGCTCGGACCTGGCCTCTTCAGGCGTCATATTCACCCTCGACACAGAGTCGGGCTTCCCTGACGTCGTGTTCGTGACCTCGACCTGGGGGCTCGGCGAGAACATAGTCCAGGGGCGTGTCGTCCCCGACGGCTTCTACGTCCACAAGCCCACACTTGAGCAAGGCTACACTCCGCTGATACGTAAGAGGCTCGGTACGAAGGAGTTCAAGCTCGTCTACGACGCCACGGGTCATCGTCTCGTCGAGAACGTGCCCACCTCTCCTGAGGAGCGGGCTTCCTACTCCGCATCGGATGAGGACGTGCTCCAGCTCGCGCGGTGGGCCGTGGTTATAGAGGATCACTACAGCAAGAAGCGCGCCGCGAAGACCTTCATGGACATCGAATGGGCCAAGGACGCGCTCACGGGCGAGCTCTTCATCCTGCAAGCCCGTCCCGAGACGGTGCACGGAGGGCATGCTGCGCCGACGCTTCGTATGCACCGCCTCAAGGAGCAAGGAAGGGTGCTCGTCGAGGGACTCGCCGTAGGCAACGCGGTCGCAACTGGCCCGGCCCGAGTACTCAAGGACCCGAGCGAGATAGAGAGCTTCCGAAGTGGCGAGGTGCTTGTCACGGAGATCACCGACCCCGACTGGGAGCCGATCATGAAGATCTCCTCAGCCATAGTGACCGAGCGCGGAGGACGCACCTCGCACGCGGCGATCGTGGCCCGCGAGCTTGGGATTGCGGCCGTAGTAGGTACGGAAAACGCGACCGAGGTCATCCAGACCGGAGGCCCCGTCACCGTCTCTTGCTGCGAGGGTGAGGTGGGGCGCGTCTACGAAGGCGTCCTCGACCACGAGGTCACGGAGCTGGACCCCGCGACGGTGGGCCGTCCGAAGACCCAGATCATGATGAACGTCGCAGACCCCGAGCGGGTCTTCGAGCTCTCCCAGATCCCGAACGACGGCGTTGGCCTCGCGCGCATGGAGTTTGTCTTCGCCGGTTGGGTCGGGGTACACCCTCTGGCGCTCACCCGCTACGCCTCTCTCCCACCAAGGGTCAAGCTCGAGGTCTCGCGCCTTACACGAGGCTATGAGGACAAGGGCGAGTTCTTCGTCGACAGGCTCGCGCAGGGGATCGGCACGCTGGCGGCGGCGTTCTGGCCCCGTCCTGTCATCCTGCGCTTCTCGGACTTCAAGACCAACGAGTACGCCCACCTCCTCGGTGGCGACCTCTTCGAGCCCCACGAGGAGAACCCGATGCTGGGCTGGCGCGGATCGAGCCGGTATTACCACCCCGACTACAAAGAGGGTTTCATGCTCGAACTCCAGGCGGTCAAGCGGGTGCGTGAAGTCTTCGGTCTCAAGAACCTGAAGGTCATGCTCCCCTTCTGCCGCACCCCGGAGGAGGGGCGAAAGGTGCTCGAGGTCATGAGCGAGGGCGGGCTCGTGCGGGGCGAGGACGGGCTCGAGGTCTACGTGATGGCCGAGATCCCCTCGAACGTCGTCCTCGCCGAAGAGTTCGCAGCCATCTTCGACGGCTTCTCTATCGGCTCGAACGACCTCACCCAGCTCATCCTCGGCGTGGACAGGGACTCGGAGCGGGTGGCTCCACTCTTCGACGAACGCGACGAGGCCGTCAAGAGGATGTGCGCCACCCTTATAGAGGAGGCGCACAGGGCCGGACGCAAGGTCGGGATCTGCGGTCAGGCCCCCACCGACTACCCTGAGTTCGCGGCCTTTCTCGTCGAGAAGGGGATCGACTCCATAAGCCTGAGCCCTGACGCCGTGGTGCCGACCACACTGAGGGTGCTTGAGGCGGAACGATCCGTCGATGAAGAGTCCGCCGAGGGCGATGCCCACGCAACAGCCGAGGAAAGGGAGAGCGAAAGATGAACGGAAACCCCAAGAAGATACTTGTGGCCACCGACGGCTCACGCGACTCTGTGTCCGCAGCCCGCAGGGCGGTCGGGCTGGCCAAGGCCTTCGACGCGGAGTTGTTCCTGGTCCATGTCGTTCCCGTATCGGTGCCTTACCACATGTCCGGCGACGACTTCGATGAGGGGCCGAGCATCTACGAGGAGGACGCCGAGCGGGCCCAGAGGATACTCGACGAGCAAGTGAAGGAGATCAATGAGGCAGGAGGCGAGGTCGCCAAAGCGTACCTCAAGGTGGGTGAACCGGACGCCGAGGTGGTTACCCTCGCCGAGGATATCGAGGCGGATCTGGTAGTCGCTGGCAGTAGGGGAAAGAGTCCTTTGCGGCGTCCCATCGGGAGCGTCTCGAGCAGCATCGCGGCCCACGCGCACTGTCCTGTGCTGGTGGTAAGGGAATCGGGGTCCGCCGAGGGGTTCTAGGGGTAAGGAGATGAGGACGTGGACACGGCAAGGGGGACGAGAGAGGTAAAGAGCACCTGCCCCTACTGCGGAGTGGGTTGCGGGTTCGTTTTGCGTACACAGGAGGGAAGGCTCACAGGCCTACGACCCGATCCCGACCACCCGTTGAGCATGGGAACCCTCTGCCCGAAGGGTGCCACGGCCCACCAGTTCATCTACCATCAGGAGAGGCTCGCGCGGCCACATGTGCGTAAGGACGGGCGGCTCGTCCCGGTGGCGTGGGAAGAAGCCTACGACTTCGTCGCCGGAGAGCTGGGGCGCATACGCGAGGAGCACGGGCCTGATGCAATAGGCTTCATCCCCTCCTCGCGCACGACGACGGAAGAGAACTACCTTGCCCAGAAGTTCGCCCGTGCCGTAATTGGGACGAACAACGTGGACAGCGACTTTCGCATCTGTCACTCTGCGACGGCCATCGGCCTCAAGGAGATCCTCGGCAGCGGCGCCATGACCAACTCCATCTCCGAGCTTGCCGAGCCTGGCCCCGAGACGTTACTGATCGTCGGGAGTGACACCGCCCACTCGCACCCCGTCATATGGAGCGTCTGGATCGAGAAGGCCCTCGGAAATGGGATGAAGCTCATCGTCGTGGACCCGCGGACGATGAAGCCGGCGAGGATGGCTGATGTGCATCTGAAAGCCAGGCCAGGCACCGAGGTTGCCCTCTTCAACGCGATGGCACACTATTTGATCGAGAGGGGTCTTTACGACGAGGAATTTATCGCCTCGCGCTGCGAGGGGTTTGCTGGGCTCAGGCGCATCATAGATAGGTACACCCCCGAGAAAGTCGCTCACCTGTGCTGCGTGCCCGCCTGGCAGATAGAGAGGGCCGCGGAGCTCTACGGCGGCGCAGAGCGGGCTTCCATCGTCTACGGCCTCGGGGTCACACAGCACCGCACCGGCGTAGATAACGTCCAGGCGCTAGCGAACCTGGCCCTTATCACGGGCAACATCGGGAGGGCATACACGGGCCTCAACGCCCTGAGTGGTCAGAACAACGTGCAGGGCGCGACGGACATGTGCGCCCCGGAATGGCTGCCTGGCTACCAGAGCTGGGACGACCCCCTGGTGGTGGCGAAATTCGAAGAGGTCTACGGGGCGGGCCTGCCCGAGCCCGATAGGGAGCCCTTGTTCCTCTCGAGGATGTGGGAGAGGGCCATCTCTGGTGAGCTGAAGGCGCTCTACGTTATCGGGTCCGATCCTGCGCTCACTGAAGGGCACACGCAGAAGGTAGAGGAGGCTTTGAGAAACCTCGACCTCCTGGTCGTGCAGGATGTCTTCCCTGGCAGGACCACGAGGCTCGCCCACGCCGTGTTCCCCTCCGCGAGCTTCGCCGAGAAGGAAGGCACCTTCGTCAACACCGAGCGCAGGGTGCAGCTGGTGCGCAAGGCGATCGAGCCTGTGGGGGAGAGCAAGCCGGACTGGCTGATCCTCTCCGAACTCGCTGGCCGCATGGGCTACGGCGGCATGGATTACGCGAGCCCTGAGGAGGTGTTCGAGGAGATAAGGCGCCTCGTTCCCATCTACGGTGGCATGAGCTACCGGCGACTCGAGGAGAGTAGTGGCCTGCAATGGCCCTGCCCGGACGAGGATCACCCAGGCACACCCATACTGCACGTGGGGAGCTTCGCCCGTGGCAAGGCCCTCCTCAGGGGCATCGAGTACCTGCCGCCCGAGGAGTTGCATGACGGGGAATACCCGCTGCTGCTCACCACAGGCTCGACCTTCATGCACCACAACGCAGGGATCATGACGGAGAAGGCCGACCCTGAGAACGTCGTGCAGATCGGGGCGACCGATGCCACGAAGCTCGGCATAGAGGACGGGGACGAAGTCAGGGTCTCGACGCGCAGGGGCATGCTCGCCGTCAAGGCGGAGATATCCGAGATAGTGAGGGGTGTGATCTGGATGCCTTTACACTTCCCGGAGAGGCCGACGAACTTGCTCACGAACGACGCACTCGACCCTGTCTGCGGCATTACCGAGCTCAAGGCGTGCGCTGCGAAGGTCGAAGCAGTCAGGCCGGGTAATGGAGCAGCCGAGGAGTTCACGCGGAATGAAACAACGAGGATGGAGGAGGTAGGGCGATGAGCATCTTCCCGACGAAGATTCTTCTGGCAAGCGACGGCTCGGAGGACGCTGAGATGGCCACGACCACAGCCGTCGACCTGGCAAAGGTGAGCGCCTCGGAGCTGCACGTACTCCACGTGGGGCCGGGGCTACCCTTGTACGAACTGCCTGATTACCCGGCCCGCTTCGAAGACGTCGTAGGGGCGCAAAGGCAGGAAGCCCAGAGGGTTCTTGATGAACAGGTTAGGAGGGTCGAGGACTTGGGGGCTAACGTCGTTGCGGCACACCTCGAGATGGATGAGCGGCCCGATAGGGCCATCGTCGAGCTCGGCGAGAAGCTAGGTGCTGGCCTCCTGGTTATGGGTAGCCGGGGCCTCGGGGGATTGAGACGGGCCTTGCTGGGTAGCGTCTCTAGCTCTGTGGTACACCACGCCCACTGTCCCATCCTCGTGGTGCGCGGCGGACCGCCCGCCTTTCCGACCAAGGTCCTTCTGGCCATCGACGGATCGGAGGACGCCCAGCTCGCCGCCGATACCGCGCTCGACCTCTCAGGGAAGCTCGAGTCAGAGCTGCACGTCGTCTACGTCGAACCAATGCCGGAGAGGCATACTAAGCCAGTACGCTTCGCAGTCGACTTGCCACCTGAAGTGGTTCGTAGTGTAGAGAAAGAGGCCGAGGCAAAGGTCGAGAAACTGGTAGAGAAGGTGGGGGAGGGGGGAGGCCAGGTAACGCAAGCCCATGCCAGAGTAGGTTCACCCGCTGCGGAGATAGTGGCCTTGGCTGAGGAGCTTGGCGTTGGGTTGATAGTGATGGGTAGCAGGGGCTTGGGTGGGATAAGGCGGGCTCTTGTGGGAAGCGTCTCGGACGCAGTGGTCAGGCACGCCCACTGTCCGGTACTGGTGGTGCGTCATTAAGGACGCCCACTAGAACCCTATTCACCGAAGTGAGAGGGGGCACACCGGAGCGTCCCCCCGATGAGACCGAAAACGCCAGCGCGTGTTGGCGCGCACTCTGACGTCCCTGGACGGCATCACGCTGTGCAAAGACTTCCGCTCGCACCGCCCACCCTCAAGCTGGATACGCATGCAACCCTTGAAAATCCACTCCTTGACTGGCGACTGGGTTGGCGGGTATCGCTATCGGCGGGTGCAGAGCTTAGCGTCGGCCAGCAGAGAGGCAGCGCGAGGAGCAAGCAACGCAGCGAATCGTTCTTGGAAGCGGCTACCATCCGACCTGCACCCTGACGGTGCTGAGCGGATACTGACGATCCGCAGGGCCGCTCGAGGTCATCGTAAAGTATCGCCCCAACGGCATACCCGCCGTCCCGGGCATGTAGAACCTCCGGTGTCCGCTGGACATGAATCCTTCACCGCGTGGCGGGGAAGATCCCACATCGTGCGAAAGACCTTTACCGGTGGTTTGTTGGATCAAGAGATAGAGCCCGATTGCGTCCCAGGACACCCCAATTTATGGTTCGATTCAAGCGTATTTTGAGCAGTTCTAGCCTGCATATCCCGCCCCAACAAACCACCGGTAGGAGGTACAAAGTATCCCCAGCGTTGGTGCAGAAGCAGTTGCCCTCAGAGGCGTTGGAACAATTTATCGTGGCGGCCAGAGCCATCCCACTTACTAATAGACCTGCTACGCTGAGCGAAACTAACGCCGTCACCCGGTCGCCCTATGCAGGTTCAGTCGATAGCCAGTAAGCGAGCAGAACGGGCACTCCGTGCGGGTTGCTTTGTAGTCCCTCGCGTCGGCCCCCACTGTTGCCCTTCGAAGGTAACCTTCCATCTACTGCTCCGCCTACCAAGACGAGCTAGACCACATTGGCCGTAGCTGCATAGCAACGCACTGCGCACAGGTCCACGCGAACGTCCTTTCCACCACCCATCTTCTCGGCAAGACACGAAGGACCCTGGAAGGCTATCCGAGCTTCGTGGTAGGGAGGCACTCGTATCCCGTATCGGACGGTTCTTGAGTTAAAGGCCGTCCGGTCGACAGCCCGGCTCAGGACGAATGACCCTTGCCCGGTGCCTCCCGGGCGCTCACGTAAGGTAGGGAGTCTTATAGCTCTCCAGCACCTTGATGTAGTTGGCACGCTCAAAGGCCGTCGGATCCTCTACCTTCATTTGGCTCATGGAGCCCTTCATCTGACGGATGGATTCGTAGCCGCGTCGCTCCATCCACGCGGTCATGTCGTTGACTAGGGTTTCGATGTGGCTGGGGCCATGGCGAAGTAGGGACGATGTAGTCATTGCCACGTCCGCGCCGGCCATGACGTACTTGATCACCTCACCGGCCTTCTCGACACCGCTGGTGGCGGCGAGCGACACGTCTAGGCGGCCGTGGAGGACCGCGATCCAGAGTAGGGGAAGCCGGATCTCGTTGGCGCTGCTCAGCTCCAGGGTGGTACGGACATCGAGGTTATCCAGGTCGAAATCCGGCTGGTAGAAGCGGTTGAACAGCACCAACCCGTCGGCGCCCGCCTCCACGAGCCGCTTCGCCATCTCACCCATCGAGCTGAAGAACGGGCTGAGCTTGACGGCGACGGGAATTGTGACGGCCTGCTTCACCCTGCGGACGATATGGACGTAGCGCTCCTCGACCTCCCGGCCGGTAATGGTGATCTCCGCCGGGATGTAGAAGATATTGAGTTCGAGCGCCCTGGCACCGGCGGACTCGATCTCCCTGGCGTACTCTGTCCAGCCGTCGTCGGTGATGCCATTGAGGCTGCCGATGATGGGGATGTCGGTGGCTTCAGCCGCCGAGCGGACGAGGTTGAGGTACCCTTCCGGGCCGACATTGTAGTCCTCGACCTTGGGAAAGTAGCTAAGCGACTCGGGGAAGCGCTCTGCGCCCTGCTCGTAGAGATAGTCGAAGGACTCGTTTTCGTGCCGGATCTGCTCCTCGAAGAGGGAGAAGAGGACGACGGCCGCGGCGCCCGCCTCTTCGAGCCGCTTGATGCCGTCCACGGTGGACGACAGCGGTCCAGCCGAAGCCACGACCGGGTGCTCTAACTCGAGGCCCAGATAAGTCGTCGTCAGGTCCATGTCTCTCCTCCGCCGGTCGTCGTACGGCCGCTAGGCTTGCTCCAACGCCGCCATCTCCTCGTACAATTTCCATTTCTGATCGACCATCTTTTGTGCTGCGTCCATGAGCATCTGTGCCTCATCCGGGTTGGTCTTGTTGAGCATGCGGTAGCGCAGCTCGTGATCGACGTAGTCCTTGAGACGGATCGTCGGTCGCTGCGAGTCGAGGGAGAATGGGTTCTCGCCGCTAGCGCGGACCTCCGGATTGTAGCGAATCAGGGGCCAGTGGCCACTGTGGACGGCTCGGCTCTGCTGTTTCAACCCGTGCTGCATGTTGATGCCGTGGGCGATGCAGTGGCTGTAAGCCAGGATCAACGACGGTCCCTTGTAGGTCTCGGCCTCGCGAAAGGCGAGCAGTGTCTGCTGCTCGTTTGCGCCCATGGCGACGCGGGCTACGTAGACGTTGCCGTACGAGATCGCCTGCAGCGCCAGGTCTTTCTTGCCCACATGCTTGCCGGCGTTGGCGAACTTGGCGACGGCGCCTAAAGGGGTGGCCTTTGACGCCTGCCCGCCGGTGTTGGAGTAGACTTCGGTATCCAGGACGAGGATGTTGACGTCGCGACCGCTCGCCAACACGTGGTCTACGCCGCCCGAGCCGATATCATAAGCCCAGCCGTCGCCCCCGACGATCCATACACTGCGCCGGACGAAGTGGTCTGCGACCGAGAGTAGCTGCTTGGCCAGCTCCGACTCGATCGCGACGAGGCGCCGCCTAAGCTCGGCCACCCGCTCTCGCTGGTGCCTGATCCGGGTCTCGGTCTGCTGGTCTGCCGTCAGGATCTCCTCTACTAGCTCACCGCCGACATCGTCTTCTAACAGCTGGAGGAGTCGGGTCGCCTCGGCGAGGAGCTGGTCGGCGGCAAGGCGCATGCCGAAGCCGAACTCCGCGTTGTCCTCGAAGAGAGAGTTGGACCAGGCCGGCCCACGACCCTCGCTATTCACCGTCCAAGGCGTCGTCGGCAGGTTGCCGCCGTAGATGGAGGAGCAGCCCGTGGCGTTCGCGGTGAGCAGCCGGTCTCCGAAGAGCTGGGAGAGCAACTTGAGGTAGGGCGTCTCGCCGCAGCCTGCGCATGCCCCTGAGAACTCGAACAAAGGTTCCAGGAACTGCACCCCGCGCACCGTGGAGAAGTCCACCCGCGAGCGGTCGTTGACCGGCAGGGTCTCGAAGAAGCGGAGGTTCTCCTCCTCCGCTTCCGCGATCGTCTCCTTGAGGCCCATATTGATGGCCTTCTTGCCGGTCTCCTCCTTGCTCCTGGCCGGGCAGGCCTCGACGCACAGCGTGCAGCCGGTGCAGTCATCGACTGAGACCTGCAGCGTATAGAGGGTCTCAGGGAAGCCGCGGATGTCTATGGGGGCCGACTTGAAGCCTGCGGGGGCGTCCTCGAGGTGGTCCTGATGATAGACCTTCGAGCGGATGACCGAGTGTGGGCAGACGAAGGCGCAGTTTCCGCACTGGATGCAGATGTCCGGCTCCCAGATCGGCACCTGTTCGGAGATGCCACGCTTCTCCCACTTCGCCGTGCCGCTCGGGAACGTACCGTCCACAGGCAACGCGCTGACCGGCAGCTCGTCGCCGCGGCCAGCCATCATCACGGCCGTCACGTTCTGCACGAACTCGGGGGCCTCGGGCGGAACCACCTCCTTCATCTCGTGGTCGCTCTCCACCCCTTGCGGGATCACGGCCTCGTGCAGGTGGGCGAGCGTGTGGTCGACCGCCTCGAAGTTCTTGCGGACGACCTCCTCGCCCTTCTTGCCGTAGGTCTTCTCTATGGATTTATTGATCTTCGCTATAGCCTCCTCCCGCGGCAGGACACCTGAGATGGCGAAGAAGCAGGTCTGCATAATCGTGTTGGTGAGTGTCCCCATGCCGGTCTCTCGGGCGACGCGGTTGCCGTCGATGACGTAGAGCGCAAGCTTCCTGTCGACGATCCGCTGTTGTGCCAGCCGCGGCAGATGATCCCACA
>DASSJP010000214.1:0-4475 GCA_035691165.1 Rubrobacter sp. | reverse complement strand
AGAGTAGCGCATGTTCACGCCCCAATCGGAACCGTCTCCAAAATAGTCCCTTATCTCGTCCGGCATGAACTGCAAAGTCACCGCGATATCCGTGAAATCGTGACGTTTGAGAAGCCCGACGATGTGCTCCATGCAAGGGATATTGACAATGGGGATCATCGGCTTCGGCTGGTTGCTCGTGAGCGGCCTCAGGCGCGTGCCCTGCCCGCCGGCCATGATGACAGCCTTCATCGAACCTCACCTCCGGCCAGAAAGTCGTGCCTCACATACCTGAACCACGTCGCCACGTTGAGCATGGATTCTCCCGATCCTTCCCGTTCTGCACAGCGCACATTGCCGTCGCCGCGAACACTTCCCCGACTTGGCGTTCCCTTCCAGAGTCTATCTTACACGTGTCGCGGGTCTGCGGAACAGGACTTACGTGCCTGCTACCGGCTGCTCTTGACCCTTATCCTGACGCTGACGCCCCAGAGATCGTACCTTTCCCGTAGCGCGTTCTCTATATAGCGCAAGTAGCTCTCCGGCAAGTCCTTCGGCCGATTGGCGAAGAGCGTGAACCTGGGTGGAGCGGTCCCTGTCTGCGTAGCGTAGCGGATCTTGACGCCCTTCGGCGGCGCGCTGCGTTCCACGACTTGGTTTATAAACTCGGCGAGTTCGTGGGTAGGCACCCGCAACCGGTACGCCCTGCCGAGTCGAGCAGCGAAAGGCAACACCTCGTCGACGCCAGCACCCGTCAGCGCGGAGATGTGGATCGCCCGCGGTTTGAGGTCGGTGAGGCGGGCCGAGATCAGCCCCTCTATCTCACGCAGGCGTTCGTCCGGTACAAGATCCTGCTTATTGATCACAACCCCACACGAAGAGCCAGCATCCTCTATCTCGCGGGCGATCCTCAAGTCCCCAGCCACGACGCCTTCGACCGCATCCACGAGCAGAAGCGAAACGTCAGACCGCCGGATGGCTTCAGATGTCCGCAGGGAGGAATAGTAAGGCACGCCACGCGCCCGCCTGGCACCCTTGCTTACCCCCGCCGTGTCAAGCAAGATATAGTGCTCGACTTCTCCCTCTACTTCAACTTCAACTTCACCTGCGACGGCATCTGTCGTTGTGCCTGCCTTCTCGGAGACGACGGCCCGGTCCGTGCCGAGCAGACGATTGAGAAGCGTACTCTTCCCGACGTTCGGCCTTCCGACGATGGCGAGCCGCGGCGGTTCGTCCTCTTCGTCAGGCTCGGATTCGGGCAGCAAGGAGACCACGACGTCGAGAAGGTCCCCGACCCCGAGGCCATGACTCGCCGAGATCGCGTGCGGTTCTCCCTCACCGAGGGAGTAGAAGCGATGGCGTTCGGTATCGTCGGCGGGATTATCCAGCTTGTTTACAGCGAGCACGGTCTTGCCCTTCCGTCTGAGCTCGCGGGCTATGGCCGCGTCGGCCTCCGTCGGTCCGAGCCTGGCGTCTGTGAGGTGGAGCACCACGTCAGCCTCCTCAACGGCCACCCTCGCCTGCAGCGTTACGAGGGCCTCCAGACCGACCTTCGCGTACGGCTCCATCCCGCCCGTATCCACAAGCGTGAACTCCCTGCCGGCCCACTCCGCCCGGTTGTACGCCCTGTCGCGGGTCGTGCCCGGCTGCTCGGAGACGACGGCCCCGCGACGGCGCATGATCCTGTTTACCAGCGAGCTCTTGCCCACGTTCGGCGCCCCGACGACAGCGACTACGGGGAGGCGGCTCAACGTCTGCCCGCCTTCGGCGCGTGTCGCTCGGGAAGAGAGTAGATCGTGCGCATGACCTCATCCGCCGCGGCGCGGTAGGCGACCCCGCCGCGCAGCGCCCTGTCCAGGTCTATTGGCTCGCCCACGAATATGTGAAGCTTTTCGCCACGGAGCCGGGAGAGGGGTCCTGGTAGTTTCCCGACGTAAACAGGGAGTACGGGAGCACCGCTGCGAACCGCGAGCACGACTACCCCGCTCTTGGCTTCTCTCGAGGCTCCATCGCCCCTGTGGGTCCCTTCGGGGAAGATGCCCAGCGTCCACCCTTCGGCCAGGAAGGCGAGAGCGGCGCGTATCGCGGCCCGTCCTCCGCCCTCGCGGTCTACCGGGAAGGACCCGATGAACTCGAAGAACCTCCGGAAAGGGAAGACAAAGAGCTGTTTCTTCGCCATCCATTGCAGGCGTCGAGGAACGGCCACGCAGACCAGGACGGGGTCTACGTACTGTCTGTGATTGGAGGCTACGACCAGGGCTCCTTCCGAAGGCACCTTGTCGCCGCCGTGCACGGTCAATCCGAACGCGACCCTGCACAGCACCGTCATAGCCCGCCTGAAGAGTTGGTACCTGGGAGACATCCGGCCTGGCGTACTCTGACCCTTGAAGGGCGTGACGGTGGCCATCACGCTCCCCCGCGGAGGTTGGTTGCAAGGTCCAGAACCTCGGAGATAGCCTCGTCGAGGCTGAGTGAGGTCGTATCGAGCACGACGGCGTCCGTGGCGGGCTTGAGGGGTGAGATCTCACGCTCCGAGTCCTGCCGGTCGCGCCTGGCTATTGCCGCCCTGATGCGATCGAGCTCCCCCTCCCTACCTACCTGGGACGCACGCCTGCGCGCCCTCTCTTCAGGGGCAGCGGAGAGAAAGACCTTTAGCTCAGCGTCAGGCAAGACGACGGTACCGATGTCCCTGCCCTCGACGACCGCGCCTCCCTGCTCCCGCGCCTTGTCTGCTGCCGCCCGCTGCACAGGGAGCAAAACCTCCCTTAGCTGCGCGTGCGCCGAGACCTTAGATGCAGCCGCCGACACTTCGGGCGTACGGAGATCCAGCTCCACCACACGCTCCCCGTCGATGCTCGCTCCTTCAGGGTCGAGCCCGACGCGTTCGGCAACCGCCGCAAGCCCGGACCCGTCGTCAAGGTCCACGTTCTCACGCAGAGCGAGCAGCGCGACAGCCCGATACGCGGCGCCCGTGTTGAGGTTCACGACCCCAAGTCGCCCGGCAACAGCCCGCGCGACCGAACTCTTCCCGCTCCCGGCGGGTCCGTCTATGGCTACGAGAATTCCTCCCATCGATCCCGGAAGTATATCCGATACTCCGCGCCCTTCACCGCAGAGATTCCAGCCGCCCGAAGTAGTCGGGGAAGGTCTTGGTCACGCACCCAGGGTCCCGTATCCGAACCCCGGACGCGACAAGCCCGGTCACAGCGAACGCCATCGCCATCCTGTGGTCGCCATAGGTCTCGACAACCGCAGGCCGGATCGTTCGGGGTATTATGCGGATAGAGGAGGAAGTTTCATCGACGGGCACACCGAGCCGTTTGAGTTCGTTGGCGACGGCGGTGAGGCGGTCGGTTTCCTGGAGGCGGGTATGGCCGACGTTCTTGATGATGGTTGGGCCGACTGCGAAAGGGGCGATGGCGGAGAGTGTGATCATGGTGTCCGAGAACGCGTTCATGTCGACTTCGACGCCCCGAAGTCTGTCCGGACCATTCACTTCGACGAAGTCCTGGGCTATCTCGACATCACACCCCATTTCGCGCAGTACCGAAGCGAAGCGAAGGTCGCCCTGCGGCGAACCCGAGCCGAGCCCGGGAATCCTTACGCGCCCGCCGGTCACCGCAGCAGCGGCCATGAAGTAGGAAGCCCCTGATGCGTCCGGCTCCACCTCGTAATCCCGGGCGGTGTAGTGGGCGGGCTCGACATCGAAGCGACCACGTCCTTCTTCCACTTCGACCCCGAATGCCCGCATGACCGACACGGTGATCCCGACGTAAGGCCACTCCTTCCTGCCCTCGACCCGCAACGTGACAGGCTCATCGGCATAGGGTGCGGCCATCAGCAGGCCGCTCACGAACTGGCTGCTCTTGCCCGCCGAGACGCTCGCCGTCCCGCCCCGGATACCACCGCCCGCGATGATGAGGGGGAACCTTCCTTCCTTCCCGCCATACCTTACTTCGGCACCGAGCTGCCGCATCGCTCTCACGAGATCTTCGACCGGGCGCTCGCGCATCCTCGGGACCCCGTCCACGGCATATGGTCCTTTGCCAAGCGCGAGCGCGGGCGGCAGAAAGCGGGCCACCGTGCCGGCGTTACCGACGAAGAGATCCACGCCGGAGGCCCCGATCTCACCGCTCTGACCGCTTACGCGGACCTCTGCCCCCTCGCGGTCGGCGCTGACGTCGATGCCGAGCCGGACGAGGGCGTCCATGAGCCAGTACGAGTCATCCGAGAACAGAGGGTTCCTGATCCTGGACACTCCGTCGGCGAGGGCGGCTATGAGGAGCGCGCGGTTGGTGACGCTCTTGGACCCGGGGACATTTATCGTCGCGTCCGGAGGACGGTCCAACGGAGTTATTTCGAGCTCCTCAGGGAACGTGCCGCGTACGTCTTCTACAGAGAAGTCCACACCCGGCACGCCAGCGACGCGGCTCACCGCATGTCTTCCAACTCGCGCGTCGTGAGGGGGCGGTACTCGCCCTCGGGGAGGTCTCCTA
>DASSJP010000213.1:0-6122 GCA_035691165.1 Rubrobacter sp. | reverse complement strand
CCGCGGCGTAGACGGGGTTGACGGGCACGCCCCCGAGGGCGGCCCTGCCAGGTTTTCCCTCGAAGGAGATCCTGAACATGCCCCCGCCCTGGTTCTCGGGGCAGATGACGAGGTTGGAGGGTTCTGGAACGATGGCAGCGTCTGCCTCGTATGCTCGCAGGCGGCACGCGAGCGTGCCGTTCGCCCCGCCGAACTCCTCGTCCACCACCGTCTCGATCACGAGGTCACCCGCGAGCCGGACGTCCAACTCGTTCAGTGCCCGCAGGGCCGTCATCGCCGCGGCCATGCCGCCCTTCATGTCCAGGATCCCCAGCCCGTACTGCCTGCCTTCTATCTCGAAGCCAGAGAAAGGGTCCACGGACCACGGTTCGTCTCCGCGTGGAACGGTGTCCATGTGGCCCGAGAAGAGCAATGATCTTCCTCCGCCGGTTCCCCTCCTGGTGCCGACCACGTTCGGCCTTCCCTCGTAGTTCCTGCCTCCGAGGTATGCGGGGTGCTCCATAATGCCCGGGACGTCGGTGGGGAGGAAAGCGTCCGTCTCGCAACCGAGGCCTTCAAGGTATCGTTCGACGAACTCCTGCACCTTGCTCTCGTCACCCTCGGGACAGCGGTTCTCGCTCGGGATCGAGACCAGAGATCTGTTCAGATCCAGTATAGACTCGCGGTTCTCTTCGACCCAGCCGTCTAAAGCCTCCGGGTACATCAGCTCCTCCGTTCGCGTATGTACTCATCCATTATGCTACTATGCCAGGATCTCGGGTGAGGTTGGTGGCAAAGGGAGGGGTGCCATGGCAGAAGGAACAGCGCGCGGGTCGGGTTCTCGCCGGAGTACCGTCTCGATACTCAACGTACTCATCGCGCTCACGGCTCAATAATCGGCCTGATCTACGGCTACGACCTTGGCTCCATCGCGAGCGCGCTCCTGTTCCTGGTGCCTGATTTCCATCTCTCCACGTTCATGACCTCCGTGGTGACCTCAGCGGTCGTGCTCGGGCAGTTGTTCGGGCTTTCGCAGCGGGCCGCATCTCAAATACGATCGGACGCAAGCGCACCCTGGTACTGGTCGCTCTCGGCTATGCGGTCTTCGCCGGGCTCCAGGGCCTCGCCCCCAACGAGTGGTTCCTTACGGTCGTCAGGTTCCTCCTCGATCTCGCCATCGGCGTCTCCATAGTCGTGGCACCGGCCTACATAGCGGAGTCGGCTCCGGTCAGAGTCAGAGGCTCCATGCTCGTCACCTTCCAGATAGCCACGACCTCCGGTATCGCCATCGCCTACTTCGTCGGCGCGGCCCTCGCAGGATACGAGAGCTGGCGTCTCATCCTCTCGCTCTCGGCCATCCCCGCCGTGATCGTGCTCATCCTCATCGCCCGCCTGCCAGATACGGCCCGCTGGCTCCTGATGAACGGACAGCGCGAGGAGGCTGCAGACCTCCTGCGGCGGGTCGAGCCGGACATGGACCCAGAAGAGGAAGTCAGGAGGATCGAAGAGCACCTCAGCTACGAGGAGAAAGGGAACTTCGTCGAGCTCTTCCAGGGACGCTTCCGCAAGGCCGGCATCTTCGTCGTGGGGTTGGGTTTCCTGGTCCAGATCACAGGCATCAACGCCATCGTCTACTACAGCCCGACGATCATCCAGGAGGTCGGCGTCACGAGCCCTACGGGCGCGATCATCGCGACAGGCTTCGTCCAGGTTGCGGGTGTGATCGCCGAGGTCGTCGCCTTCCTTGTGGTGGACCGCTGGGGAAGGCGGCCCACGTTGCTTACCGGGATCGGCATGATGGGTGCTGCCAACGCGGTCCTCGTCCTCGCCTACGCGCTGAACTCCCCTGCGACGTTCACCTTGATCGGCATCCTACTCTTCACCGTGGGCTTCAACTTCGGCTACGGGTCGCTGGTGTGGGTCTACGCTTCCGAGAGCTTCCCCGTGCGACTGCGTACCCAGGGCGGCTCCGCCATGCTGACCGCGGACCTGCTCGCCAACTTCATCATCGGCGTCGTGTTCCTGAGCGCTCTCGGGGCTTTAGGGGGCGCTGTAACCTTCGGGATCTTTATGGTGTTGGCGGTAGTCTCGTTCATCTTCGTCTACGCTCTGGCCCCCGAGACGAAGGGACGCCCGCTGGAAGCGATCCGCACCTACTGGTACAACGGCGGCAAATGGCCAGAGGAGACCCGTACCTAAGCCTCCAGTTCAAACCAGGAATCAGCCCCTCCACAAAGCTTATCGCAGGCCCGCATAATCCCTGGTACTAGTACCAGGTGCAATGAACGGACCTGATTAGTGCAGAGAAACGAGCGCTGATCCGAAAACCGTTGACAAAATCCTCCGGGGCCCCTCTAATGATCCATAAAGGTTCACGGTTCTTCGAACCACGGTGAAGGCCTGGACAATCTGCAGGTCTCTGGAGCGTATGGCGACATTGGGGATGACGAAGGATTACAGAGGCTTCTTCCTTCCACTGACTCCGGAAGTGGTCTGGTGATAGATGCCTTGCGAAACCGTAGCGCTCTGGTTCTGATCTGTGTTCTGGTTTCGCTGGGCTCGTTGCTGTGCGTCGGGAAGGTGTCTCTGGCGACGCAGCCTGATAAGTCGCCCAAACCTGGCGGCCAGGCGGCTTCTCACAAACCAACGGGCGCGCCGAATCCAGGCCACCATGCCCCAGCAGCGCAGCCAGAGCAAACCAACAGGGCCAATTCTTCGCGCCCGACCCACGAGCACCCCACGCCGCAGGCGACACCGCACAACTCCCACCAGAGCAATGCTACAGGCCAACACAAAGGCGCAGGACGTGCGCCGGGTCAGCTCAAGAGTGCCGGACATGCTCAGGGCCGGCACAAGGGTGCTGGATCTCTTGGTCATCGAGGCAAGCCAGCAAACTCACCCGGTACGCGGACTGCTCCGCACGAGAAATCCGCGCACAAGCAGCCGGCGGCGCGAGACTCTGGCACCCGGAAGCGCGGCGCGTCGCATACCGCCCGTCATCATCCTCAGCCAGAGCAAACCAACAGGGCCCACTCTTCACGCCCTACCCACGAGCACCCCACGCCGCAGGCGACACCGCACAACTCCCACCAGAGCAATGCTAAAGGTCAGCACAAAGGCGCAGGACGTGCGCCGGGTCAGCTCAAGAGTGCCGGACATGCTCAGGGCCGGCACAAGGGTGCCGAATCCCCGGGCCTTCAGAAGGGCGTCGGGGCTTCGCGTCATCGAGGCGGGCCGGCGAGCCCGCCGGGCGGAGGAAATGACCGTCCCAAGGGACAAGTAGTCACAGGGGGATCTGAGCAGACCGGACCACCTCGCAAGCACGGAACGCAAATCGTGCTGAAGGCGGACAAGAACGCCAACGAACAAACCCCTCCGGCTAAGCACGTTACCCACAAAGGCACATCCGCCAACAGGCCGGACTGGGGCTCGTCCAACAGGGTGGCCGCGAGGAGACCTCCGGACCACCAGCCATCCCCCAGAACAGTATCCCATTATCCGGCCCGCCCTGACACCCGACCCTCAGCCGAACCATTCTTCCGGCAAGCCGAGGATACGGGTGGAATCTCCGATCCTCCTCGTTCCATGGATTCCCGTAACGAACAGTCCACCAGGCTCACAGGGTCCTCATCTGCTCATCCGTCTGGCCGTCCGGCCTTGCGTTCCGCGCGCACCGTCGATCCCGTACGCGGGCAGGATGCGGTTCCGTCCACACCGCCGGGCGGGAAACAAAGTCCGGCGGGAGCGCAGGCGCAATTAGCGCCGGGTGCGCCCTTCCAATCGACGAAGCTCGTGCTCGATCCCCCGTGGGATAAGAAGGGTTTCCTGATCTTACGAACAGAAGGCAAACTCAGTTCGCTGCCTGGTAGTTCGCAGGGTCTATCTGCTGGAACACCCCATAAAGGAAGCCTTACGCAACGTGGACCCCCGCTTCAGATCCCTTCGCCTTTCTCCGGCTTCGGTCCGGTGATGATGGGAGGTGCCGCCACAGGCTCTGGATTCTCCGGCAATGGCACCGCGCCTTTGTTCGCCGTGATCGCCCTCTGTCTCATACCCGTCCTGTGCCAGGGCCGGTTCCGGTCCTTCTGCGCTTTTCTCATGCCGGCAATGCTGCCGCCGCTGGCACTCGAACGACCCGGCTGATCCTCCTTGCCCCGGGAGCGCTCTTTGCGCTCCCGAGGACTCACCTCGGCTGCGCGCCGACCGTTCACGTCCCCGCGTACCGCAGAGAAAGGAGAAAACATGAACGCATGGCTGAAGCGCAACGAACGATCTCACAACGAAAACGACCCGGACGACCACAGCGAAGCGGTGCGCGCGTACGAGCCTGCCTACCCGTCGCCGGATGGTTCCCCGGAGTCCGGTCCTTCCCGTAGCCGAAGTCCGGCGGTAGTCCGCTTCGATATACGGCTGAAGACGGTTACCACCCTGCTCTACGCGGTAGGCGCCCTGGCCGTGTTGTTGGTCGTCCACAGCGGGAGGTTCAGCCTACCCAGCGAGAACGCGGAAGCCCTCGACCTGGTGGTGTTCGCGAGCGGAGTCCTGGTGTGGTCCGTGTGGCTCTTTCCCTGGCATCGCTTCGGGCGCAGCTTGGTACTCGTTCCGGTCTCCGTCGGCCTCATACTGATGATGCTCGCCGCGCACTTCTCGGGTGGCTGGCACAGCCCACTCTCGGTCTTCTACCTTTTCGTGGTGGTCTTCTGCGCCGGCTACTTCTCGGCGGGGGTCGTCGCGATCTCAGTAGCCCTTACACTGCTCGCCAGCCTGAGCCCGCAGCTCTACGACCCTGACTCCGCACAGCTTCTCCAGCACCTCATCGTACAGGTTCCCACCTATTTCGGTCTCGCGCTCGCGTGCAGATACGCCATGCAGGAACGCTCGAACCTGCAGTTCGAGCACGACTCCGAGCAGATCAGGAACCTCGAGGAGCGTCTGTGGCACGAGGCGTCGCTCGATCCGCTGACCGGTCTCTACAATCGTGGTCGCTTCGAGACACGGTTCAACGAGGAGTTCGAGAGGGCAAGGCGTACGGACGAGCAGTTCATGCTGCTCTTCGTGGACATCGACGATTTCAAGGACGTGAACGACAACCACGGGCACCGCATGGGGGACGAGGCCCTGAAGCTGGTCGCCCAGGTCCTGCAGTCCTGCTCCAGGCGCATAGACGTGGTCGCGCGTCACGGAGGCGACGAGTTCATGGTGATCTTGCCCGGAGCCTCACTCCCCGAGGCCCACCGCTTCTTCGAACGGATAAGGAGGCAGGTAGGCGAACGCGCTGGACATACGCTGGGTCTGGACCTTCGCCTCAGCGCCGGAGCGGTCCAGTGTCCTGGCTACTCCACCAACCCCACGGCCCTTCTGGACGCTGTGGACGATGCCATGTACAGGGCAAAGCGACGTGGCAAGAACCGCATGTTCGCCGCCCTGTCCCTCGCCCCCGCCGAGCACCGGCGGGCATTCCCACCGGAGGAATAAGTATGCGTATCTTGCTTGCTAACGAACCGCGCTCCTACCGCGATGCTTTCGCCGATGCCTTCCGCGCACTCCGTCCCCAATTCGAGGTGATCACACTCGAGCCCGAAGCTCTCGAAGAAGCGACGCTACGCCTGCGCCCCGACGTGGTCATGTGCAGCCGCATCACCCCCGCTATACGGGCCGCCTCCCGCTCATGGTTGGAGGTCAGGGTGGAGGGTGAGCTGCTGATAGTGCGCACCAGCGATACGGGCCGATCCCCCGCTCCCAACCCGGGCCTCGAATCCATGCTCGCGTTCGTAGACCGGAGCGAGGAGGAGGCTCGAATCCGCAGGGCGAACGCGAGTTAGAAACCCGTAACGTTCCGGAGGCCGAAGGTGAGAGAGATAGACAAACGCTACGCACCGGAGGTTCCCGGCATCGGTCACCTCCTCGAGCGCGCGAGACGGAGGCGGGGCGTGTCGCTTGAGGACGCAGAACAGGCCACCAAGATCCGCAAAGACTACCTGGAGAAACTCGAAAGCGACGACCACGCTACGATGCCAGAGCCTATCTATGTGCGGGGCTTCGTCAGGGCATACGCGAACTATCTTGGCCTCGATGGAGATCGGCTCGCTTCGCAGGTTGTGTTCTGGCATGAACGACGGAACAAGACGAGACGCGATCCCAAA
>DASSJP010000212.1:0-7025 GCA_035691165.1 Rubrobacter sp. | reverse complement strand
ATCCGCGAGAAGCTCGCAACGCTCTCCCCGGAAGACGCCCCGAAGTACGGCGTCGAAGTTGCCCAGAAGCTCCTTGTGGAGGCCAGGCCGCTAGTCGGCGGTGCGTACATAATGCCGCCTGCGAGCGCCCCCGACCTCGCGGGGGATGTGGTAGATGCGATCAGCCTTCCGACCAGGAGTTAGGGGCGCTTGATCGTTTTCATCAACGGCCCGTTCGGCGTAGGGAAGACGACGGTCGCGAAGCTGCTCGTCAAGAAGTTCCCGAACGCTATGCTCTACGATCCTGAGGTAATCGGCGCCGTCCTCAAGAGAGTTCTCGGTCCCTTCAAGAAGGTCCAAGATTTTCAGGACTACGCGCTCTGGCGCACGCTGGTCGTCGGAGGGACGCGTGTACTGAGGATGGCATCCGCGCGGACGCTGATCATACCCATGACGGTGTGGAGGCGTGATCTCTTCGACGCTATCGTCGCCGGGCTTGGCAGAGTAGATGGGAATCTGGCCCGTTTCCGTCTGACCGCCTCCAGGGACGTCCTGATGGATCACATCTCGTCAGACATCGAGGATAGTGAAGCCTGTGCGTGGCGCACATCGCACGTCGAGGTCTGCCTGAAGGCTCTGCGTGACCCGGCTTTCGGAACGGAGATACCCACAGACGACCTCGAGCCCGCGGAGGTTGCGGACCGGATCTTGCAAACCGTAGGAATGCCGACCGGCTAGGATAGGAGTTCATGGTTCTCCAGCGCACGAAGAACGAAGAGAGAGCGGCCCGGCTGGACGAGTTCCGGGAGTTGCTGAAGCAGCGCATTGTATTGCTCGACTGCGCGATGGGGACGATGATCCAATCCTATGGCCTCTCTGACGCGGACTACAGGGGTGAGCGCTTCGCTGACCATCCCGGAGAGCTCAAAGGCAACAACGACCTGCTTTCGATCACCCAGCCTCAGATAATCCGCGACATCCACGAGGCCGCGATGGAGGCCGGCTCGGACATCATCGAGACGAACACGTTCAGCTCGACCTCCATCGCCCAGGCAGATTACAGGATGGAAGACCTGGCCTACGAGCTGAACTACGAGGCGGCCCGCGTGGCCCGCCAAGCTGCGGACAGCTTCGCGACACCCGATAGGCCACGGTTCGTGGCAGGCGCCCTCGGGCCGACGAACCGCACCGCCTCGCTCTCCCCCGACGTCAACAACCCAGGCTTCAGAAACATCACCTTCGACGAGCTCGCAGAGGCGTACAAGGAGGCTGCGCGGGGGCTAGTGGAGGGCGGCGCGGATCTGCTGCTCGTGGAGACAATCTTCGACACTTTAAACGCCAAGGCTGCCATATTCGGGATCACGGGTTACCTCGAAGAAGAGGGCCTCGACGTTCCCATCATGATCTCGGGCACGATCACGGACGCGAGCGGACGTACGCTCTCGGGGCAGGTGACGGAGGCTTTCTGGAACTCCGTGCGCCACGCGAACCCCATCAGCGTCGGCCTGAACTGCGCGCTCGGCTCTGCGGAGCTGAGGCAATACATCGAGGAGCTTTCCAGGATCTCGGACGTCCCCGTGAGCGCCTACCCGAATGCCGGTCTGCCAAACGAGTTCGGAGAGTACGACGAGACCCCCGAGATGATGGCGGCGGAGATCGGGGAGTGGGCCGAAGCAGGCTGGCTGAACATCGTCGGAGGCTGCTGCGGCACGACGCCCGAGCACATAAGGGCCATAGCAGAGGCCGTCTCGGGCCATCCTCCGCGCGAGATACCTGAGATCCCCAAAAAGCTCAGGCTCTCGGGGCTCGAGCCTTGCAACGTCGGGCCCGACTCGCTCTTCGTGAACGTCGGCGAGCGGACCAACGTTACGGGATCGGCGCGCTTCAAGGACCTGATAATGAACGAAGATTACGAGACGGCCCTCGACGTGGCGCGGCAACAGGTCGAGAACGGCGCGCAGGTCATCGACATCAACATGGACGAGGGGATGCTCGACGGCGAGGAGGCGATGGTCCGCTTCCTCAACCTCGTTGCAGCAGAGCCTGACATCTCTCGGGTGCCCGTCATGATCGACTCCTCCAAGTGGTCGATCATCGAGTCCGGCCTGAAGCTGGTGCAGGGCAAGGCCGTCGTAAACTCCATCAGCATGAAGGAAGGCGAGGAGGAGTTCGTCAGGCAGGCGCGGCTCCTGAAGCGGTACGGGGCAGCGGTGATCGTGATGGCCTTCGACGAGAAGGGCCAGGCAGACTCGAAGGACCGGAAGGTCGAGATCTGCAAACGCGCCTACGAAGTTCTTACGGAGGAAGTCGGCTTCCCGCCCGAGGACATCATCTTCGACCCGAACGTCTTCGCCATCGCCACCGGCATCGAGGAGCACGACAACTACGGCGTTGACTTCATCGAGGCTGTGCGTGAGATCTCTCAGACCCTCCCTTACGTCAAGACCTCCGGCGGCATCTCGAACGTCTCGTTCTCTTTCAGGGGCAACAACCCCGTGCGCGAGGCGATCCACGCCGCATTCCTCTATCACGCCATAAACGCCGGCCTGACGATGGGCATAGTGAACGCCGGCCAGCTCACGGTCTACGACGAGATCGACTCCGAGCTGCGAGAGGCTGTCGAGGACGTCGTACTGAACCGTCGCCCCGACTCTACAGAACGCCTGCTGGAGCTCGCGGAGAAGTACCGCGATATTGGCGATGTCTCCGCGGGCGAAAAAGACCAGGAGTGGAGGAGCTGGCCCGTCGGAAAGCGGCTGGAGCACGCTCTGGTCAAGGGCATCGCCGAGTTCGTCGAGGAGGACACGGAGGAGGCGCGGCAGCAAGCCACACGTCCGCTCGATGTGATCGAAGGCCCCCTGATGGACGGGATGAACGTGGTCGGGGACCTGTTTGGATCAGGCAGAATGTTCCTCCCGCAGGTCGTGAAGAGCGCGCGCGTGATGAAGAAGGCCGTGGCGTATCTCATCCCCTTTATCGAGGAGGAGAAGGGCGAGGCGCGCAAGCCGAACGGGACGGTCGTGATGGCGACCGTCAAGGGCGACGTGCACGACATCGGGAAGAACATCGTCGGGGTCGTGCTCCAGTGCAACAATTTCGAGGTCATAGACCTCGGCGTAATGGTGCCATCGACGAAGATCCTGGAGACGGCCCGCGAGAAGGGCGCCGATATCATCGGCCTCTCCGGCCTCATAACACCGTCCCTCGACGAGATGGTCCACAACGCGAAAGAGATGCAACGCGAGGGCTTCGACATACCCTTGCTCATCGGCGGTGCGACGACCTCCCAGACGCACACGGCGGTCAAGATAGCGCCTGGCTACGAGCAACCCGTGATCCACGTAAAAGACGCCTCGCGCGCCGTCGGCGTGGTCCAGAACCTGGTAAGCGAAGGTCGCAAGGCTGCCTACGCAGAGCAGATCGCCGCCGACTACGAGCAGGTTCGCAAGAAGCACGCAGGACGACGTTCCAAAACCCGCCTCACGACGCTCCAGAGGGCGCGCGACAACAGGATGAAGATCGACTGGAAAGACTACGCGCCGCCTAGACCGAGCGTCCTCGGTGTGCGGAGGTTCGACGACTACGCGCTGGAGGAGATACGTCCCTATATAGACTGGACGCCCTTCTTCCACTCCTGGCAACTGAAGGGCAGCCATCCCAAGATATTCGACGACCCCGAGAAGGGCGAAGAAGCCCGCAAGCTCTTCGCCGACGCGCAGGAGTTGCTTGACCGCATCATAGCCGAGAAGTGGCTCACGGCACGCGCCGTCTTCGGCCTCTTCCCTTCGAGCGCGCTTCCGAATGATTCCATTGAAGTCTATACCGACGAGTCGCGCCAGGAAGTTCTGACGAATCTTCACTTCCTGCGCCAGCAGAAGCAGAAGCCGCCTGGCCGTCCGAACCATTCACTCGCTGACTTCGTCGCCCCGAAGGAGACGGGTCTGGATGATCACATCGGGCTCTTCGCCGTCACAGCCGGACTCGGGGCTGACGACGCGGCGCGGCGCTTCGAGGAGGACAACGACGACTACAACGCCATCATGGTCAAGGCGCTTGCAGACAGGCTTGCCGAAGCCTTCGCCGAGCTACTGCACAGTCGGGTCAGAAGGGAGTTCTGGGGATACGCGGCTGACGAGAAGCTGGGCAGCGAAGCCCTCATCCGTGAGGAGTACAGGGGCATCCGCCCTGCCCCCGGCTACCCGGCCTGCCCGGAGCACACCGAGAAGCGTACGCTTTGGGGCTTGCTCGACGTGGAGACGAACGCCGGCATCACGCTGACCGAAAGTTGCGCGATGTCGCCCGGCGCTGCTGTCAGCGGCTACTACTTCTCGCACCCTGATTCCAGGTACTTCGGCGTGGCCGAGATCGGGCGGGATCAAACCGAAGACTACGCCACCCGTAAAGGCTGGTCCCTGGAAGAGGCCGAGAGGTGGCTCTCCCCTAACCTCGGCTACGACCCGCAAAAAGAACCGGACGGCAACGGGGCGACAGAAGTACCGCAGGCCGTGAGCAAATCCGCCGGCTGAGGATTACTCGAACCGTACCTTTTCAAACCCCAGAGAGGTGACGAAGGCGCGGATGCTGTCTTGTGCATTCCTTTCGGCAGTATCCAGGATCTCGTTCTCGCGTGCGGCGTTTTTGATCTTCGCGAGCGCCTGTGCGCGGGCCTTTTCGACGAGGTCGTCGTCCGGATGGACGTTCAGGGGGCTGAAGTCGCGGTCGTAGACGCGGGTCCTCTCCTCGTCGAGGCTGGCCGAGAGGATCTCCGGCTCAGGCATGTTGATGGTGACGGTGTCACCGTTCACGCTGACGTCGTCCTTGCCTATATCGGCGAGGTTTACCCCTGCCTCGACCTCGCCTGTTGCTATAACGAGCACCTTCTCGCCGGAGAAGAGCCTGTCCAGGAAATCTCCGCCGCTCTCCCTTGTCACGGGGACGGACTCCGTCCAGCGCACCGTCGCAAGCTGGTCGAGCTCCTGTATCCCTTCCACCACCACGGGTCCCGTCGTGGTCCGCGGTGGCTTCTCTTCCAGGAGTGATCCGAGAACGGGTACCCGCTCCATGAAATCGAAGCGGCTGATACCGATACCAAGGCCGACGCTTACGCAAACAATGACGAGCGCCAGAACGAGCGTCGTCCCCAACCCGGTCCCTTTCTTGCCCACAACCCTTCCTCTCGACCGCATGTAGATGCGCCAATTCTACACCGTGTGATGACCCTGCTGGAACTCCGAAAGGATCTCTATGCCTGACAGCGATTCAGGCCTGGATGTTGGTTTCGCGCCAGAGGGTATGCTCGCCGAGGCCCTCTACCTCGGGGAACTCCTCGCCTTTGGAGAGCTGGACCCTGACAGGCGGTAACATGGTTCCCCTGTCGCAGATGTAGGTACCTGAGAACGGTGCTTTCTCGCCTGGCTTGAAGGTTGGTCCGTAGGGCCTGTAGCGGGCAAGGATGTCTTCTACCATCATAGCCTTACGGAGCGGGCCTCGTTGAAACCCGGCGTCTGCAGGAGAGCCTTCAGCACTTCTTCTGGGACGGGCTCGTCCACTGTGACGGCCATCGCCGCGCGTGAGCCTGGCTCTCCGCGCCCGACGGCCATGTTGCCGATGTTGATGCCGTGCTCCCCGAGGATGCTGCCGAGCTTCCCGATCATACCGGGCCTGTCCTCGTTGCCGATGAAGAGCATGTATTTCTCGGGCACCACGTCGAAGTCGAAGCCCATCGCCTCGACGAGTCGCGGTTGCATCCTCGGGCCGAAGAGCGTCCCGCTAACGGCGTTCTCACCCATGCGCAACTCGACGAGGCTCGTATAGTCAGCGCTCTCCGAAGACCGCGAGGTCTCGACCTTGAGCCCCCGCTCCCTGGCGAGTGCCGGCGTATTGACGAAGTTCAAGGGCTCGAAGACCATCGGCGCGAGAAGCCCCTTCTGGGCCGAGACGTCCAAGAGTCGCGTGTCGAAGCCCGCGACCTCTCCGTGATACTCGATCCTCAGGGTGTCGCCAGGACGGTCGGTGAGCTGGTAGAGCAGGCTTCCCAGTGCCTCGCATAGCCCTGAGAACTGGGCCACGAACTCGGCGCCTTCCCCCATCGGCACCGGCGCGTTTATGGCGTGCACAGGAACAGCGCCCCTGAGCGCCGTCGCGACCTGCTCGGCAGCCGTAATTCCCGCCCTGTCCTGCGCCTCGGCGGTGCTCGCCCCGAGGTGGGGCGTTACCACGACGTTCGGGAGCGTGAAGATCGGGGAGTCCGTCGTCGGCTCCTCGACGAACACGTCCAGCGCGGCACCCGCGATGACGCCCCCCTTGAGCGCGTTGTAAAGGGCCGTCTCGTCCACGATACCACCGCGCGCCACGTTAATGAGGTAGGCCGTCGGCTTCATCTTCGCCAGCGAGTCCTCGTTCACCAGGCCAAGCGTCTGCGGCGTGCGCGGGACGTGCAGCGAGACGAAGTCGGAGCGCTCGAAGACCTCGTCCGTGGTCTCGGCCCGCTCGACGTTCATCGAGCGCATCCTGTCCTCCGAGACGTACGGGTCGTAGGCGAGAACACGCATCCCCATCCCCAGAGCGCCGCGCGCCACGATGGCCCCCACGTGACCTAGTCCGATCAGACCCAGCGTCTTCTCCGAGACCTCGACGCCCTTGAAGGCGCTCCGCTTCCACTGCCCTTCCCGCAACGATGAGTCAGCGGCGGGGATGCGCCGCGCCGCTGCGAGCATGAGTCCCAAAGTGTGCTCCGCCGCCGCCACGGTGTTGCTCTCGGGAGCGTTGGCGACGATGATGCCGCGCTTGGTCGCCGCCTCTATGTCTATGTTGTCAACGCCGATGCCCGCGCGCCCGATGGCTTTGAGGTTCTCGGCACGCTCGATCACCCCGGCCGTGACTTTGGTGGCGCTGCGGATGATGAGGCCGTCATACTGCCCTATCCTCTCCAGCAGGTCTTCCGGAGTCAGGTCGAGGAGGACGTCTACCTCGAAATCTCTCTTCAGAAGCTCTATGCCAGGGTCGGCGAGCTTCTCGGGAACGAGGACTTTCAAGCCGTCACCCCG
>DASSJP010000211.1:0-5450 GCA_035691165.1 Rubrobacter sp. | reverse complement strand
ATCGAGAAGATCTTGCGGGAGGAGATGGATGCGGTAGGCGGTCAGGAACTATCGATGCCGGTTGTACAGCCAGCCGACGTGTGGCGGAGATCCGGCCGGTACTTCACGACGGGACAGGAGCTGGTCAGGCTCAGTGACCGCAGGAGAAGGGAGATGGTGCTTGCGATGACCCACGAGGAGATCGTCGCGAGCCTGGCCGCGAGCGAGGTGGATTCCTACCAGCGGTTGCCCAGGCTCGTTTACCAGATCCAGACCAAGTTCCGCGACGATCCAAGGCCGAGGGCGGGTCTGATCCGTGCTCGCGAGTTCACCATGAAGGACGCCTACAGCCTCGACAGGGACGAGGCTGGGCTGGACCACAAGTACCGTACGCTCCACGAGGCATACTTCAGGATCTTCGACCGATGCGGATTGCCTTCGATAGCCGTTGGCGCCGACGTCGGCATCATGGGCGGTAGCCTGGCCCACGAGTTTATGTACCTCACGCCCATAGGAGAGGACACTATCCTCATCTGCGATCATTGCGGTTACACCGCGAACCGCCAGGTTGCGACCTTCCGCAAGCCGAGCCCTGAAGCCGAAGAGCAGAGGCAGATCGAGAAGGTCGCCACGCCAGGCGCGGACACTATCGAGTCGCTGGCGCGTTCCCTGGATGTCCCTGAGTCCCGCACGGCCAAGGCGATATTCGTGGTAGCCGCGGTCGATGGCTCCGAGCAGCTGGTTTTCGCCGTGGTTCGCGGCGATATGGATCTTAATGAAACCAAACTGGCGAACGCGGTCGGAGCGATCGAGCTGAGGCCCGCGCTTCCGGAGGAGATCCGGTCTACCGGAGCCGAGCCGGGATACGGCTCTCCGCTCGGGGTGCAGGGAGCGATCGTGATAGTGGATGATGTGATCCCAGCCTCCCCGAACCTCGTCGCAGGGGCCAACGAGGAGGGCTTCCACTTCATGAATGTGAACTACGGCAGGGACTTCGAGGCGGATACGGTCGCCGATATTACCTCTGCCGGGGAAGGTTCACCCTGTCCAGAATGCGGCAACTCAATGCACGCCGAGCGGGGCGTCGAGGTCGCGAACATCTTCAAGCTGGGTACGCGCTATAGCGAGGCCCTCGGGGCCGGTTTTCTGGACAGTGATGGGGAGCGAAAGCCCATTGCGATGGGGTCTTACGGTATCGGTGTCGGGCGGCTCCTTGCCTGCATCGCCGAGGAACACCACGACGAAGACGGGCTCGTGTGGCCCATCTCCGTGGCGCCCTATCAAGTTCACATCGTCGCGGTCGGGGAGGAGGCCGGCGGGCTCTACGATGAGTTGGTCTCCGCCGGCGTCGAGGTCCTGTACGACGACAGGCGCGAGAGTCTGGGGGCGAAGTTCAAAGACGCCGACCTCATAGGCATCCCGATACGCCTGACTCTCACGCCTCGTTCCCTGGAGAAGGGAGGAATTGAGGTCAAAGCCCGCGGCGAAGCCGAAGGTTACATAGTTCCCGTCGAAGGGGCGGTCACCGCGGTCAGGCGGGAGATCTCCAGGCTGGAAGCAGGGTTGGCCGAAGGAGCCGCGAAAGCGCGCCCCGCTCTGGATCAGGGAAAGATGCACGCGTCATAATTACGCGTCGTACTGACGGAACGAGGCGGGTATACGGCATGGCCCATTCCGGATACCTGGTCGAGTTCAGGGACTCTCACGCGCGAGACATCTCCCGCTGGCCCACTTCCTTCGAGGAGGTGCGCCGGTGGGCGGAAAGCGATGCCGGATTCCCCTTCGACGTATCGGTGTTCAAGCTGTGGCATGCCGACCCGGACGTGAAGCCATACGTGCTGTGCGACGGGGATGCACTTATCGGCTACGGCGAGGTGTGGGTAGACGAGACCGAGAATGAGATCGAACTTGCACGCATCATCGTCAGGCCCGCGAGCCGGAACCGCGGCGTTGGCAAACGATTCGTGATCCTGCTCCTGGAACGAGCGGCCCTCTCGGGCTTTCCTGACAACTATGTTGCAATTTCCTGTTACCGGGGCGCGGGGTTCTCGTTTGTTTCCGGGTCCATGAGCGAACAGTACAACCGGGAACAGCCCGTCGATTACGTCTGGATGCGTCATTCTCTGGACTCCCTTTGAACTACCACCGGGCCGACCTCTCGCTTGAAGCTATGGACTTTACGGTGGATGATAGTGCCCATGTCGCTCCGCGCGAAACAGAACCCCGAACCCCAGCTTCGAGTAGGAGATGTTCGAACGCTATCGGCCCGATCTGGAAGCTTATGTGAGGCGCGCGGAGTGGGCCTTGCTTCCTCTGCGCTGTCGCGGGCGCAGGATGGGTAGATCTTAAGGTGAACTTTGTACGCCGCTGAGAACGTCACCCTGAGCGGGTTGTACGTATATCCGATCAAATCCTGCGCAGGGATTTCCCTGCAGAGCGCCGACCTGAGCGCCACCGGACTTCGCCACGACCGGCGCTGGATGCTCGTGGACGAGAGGGGCGAGTTCATGTCGCAGCGCACCCATCCGCGGATGGCCCTGATCTCCGTCCGCTTCGCTACAGAATGCCTGATCGTCTGCGCGCCTGGCATGCCAGACCTGGAGATCCCACTTCAGAAGGTGAATGGGAACGGGATAGACGTGCGCGTCTGGGGCGACACGAACCGGGGCGCGCTCGTGGGTGAGGAGGCCGACCGCTGGTTCGGCGAGTTCCTGGAGTTCTCCTGCCGGCTGGTCTACAAGCCGGAAGACGACCTTCGGCTGGTTGACTCGCTCTACGCGGAAGATGGAGACCAGGTTGGCTTCGCCGACGGTTTCGCGTTCCTCCTGATCTCCGAGGCCTCGCTCGAAGATCTGAACGGGCGCCTGGATGAACCCCTACCCATGAACCGCTTCCGTCCCAACTTCGTCGTCAGGGGTTGCGGGCCATACGCAGAAGATGGCTGGAGCCGGCTCCGGATCGGGAAGGTGCCTTTCCGGGTCGCCGAACCATGCCCGCGGTGCGCGATCACGACCGTCGACCAGAACACAGGCGTCCCCGGCAAAGAGCCGCTGCGTACGCTCGCGACCTACCGCAAGACCGAGCTGGGAGCTGTCATCGGACGCAACCTCATCCATGACGCGCTCGGGACCGTGCGTGTCGGCGACCCGATCGAGACCACGCCGCGCTGACCCGCGTTATCTCGTGGATGTTTTTCGGATATCCTCCAGTGTCGAGCCTGCGAGGACTTCGGCTAGTAGGCCAGGCTCGACGTTGCCGCCGCTGATCACGGCGACGGTGAGGCGCGAAGCTGGCAACTCGTCCCTGTGAAACAGGTGGGCAGCGAACGTCACAGCCCCGCTCGGTTCTGCGACGAGCCGCACCCGCAGGGCCAGGCGGCGCATGGCATCCAGGATCTCCTCCTCCTTCACCGTGACGATGTCGTCGACGAAGGCTCTGACGTGCTCGAAGGGAGCATCGCCCAGCCTCTGCACGCGCAAGCCGTCGGCGATCGTGCGGGCGACCTGATCCGCCGGGAACTCGACCAGCTTTCCGCTCTTCAGGCTGGCCCTGGCGTCGGCAGCGAGCTCGGGCTCCACCCCTATCACACGCACCTCGGGACGGGATAGCTTGATGGCGGCGGAGATCCCACTTATAAGGCCGCCGCCGCTGACGGGCACGAGCACGGTCTCCACGTCGGGCAGGTCTGCGAGGATCTCCGCTCCTATCGTGCCCTGACCGGCGATGAGGACTTCGTCGTCGTACGGAGGCACGGGAACGTAGCCATGCTCCATTGCGAGCTCCTCCGCTTTTGATGACCGCTCGGCGCTGCCCGGGCCGACGAGTACGACCTCAGCCTCGAGAGCCGCCGTAGCGTCGAGCTTGACGCGAGGCGCCCCGCGCGGCATGACGATGACGGCGCGCGTATTCAGGGCACGGGCCGCGTAGGCGACGGCCTGGGCGTGATTCCCGCTGGAGTGGGCGACCACCCCGCGGCCGCGCTCCTCGGGGGTGAGGGCGGAGATCTTGTTGTACGCGCCGCGCAACTTGAAAGCCCCGGTCGGCTGCAGACTCTCCGGCTTGAAATACAGCGCCCTGTCGTCCTCGCTCCGTGGACAGGGCACCAGATGCGTGCGGAGCGTCACCCCTTGCAGCCGCCTGCGCGCGGCTTCGATGTCCTCCAGGCCGATCATAGACTCCGTTCTCCTTCGCGCCGAAATAGACGCGGATACTTCCGTATCGTAACAGGAGCGCAACACAGCGTTAAACATCTCGCAAGGCGTACCCACCTATAATATTCCGCTGATGACCGGGCCTTTTCATGTAGACGTGCCAGCATGACCCCACGCGGGCGGGAGATGCGGCGCGCCTCCGCCCTCTTGCTGCTCTCGCTCCTGCCGGCCACTCTCCTCGCGGGATGCCTTGATACGGGCACACCTGTCGGGTCATCCATCGAGGCTTCCGCCGAGGCCGCGTCAGGCGGTTCTACCGGTGCGGCGCAGGGAAGCACGTCAGCGACTGGCGGTGTACCCGAGTCTACGGTGGGGGTGGCCTCGGGGGAGGATCTCGCCGGAGCGGCGGACGCTTCGGTCCCGTTCGTCGCGAGAACAGAGGCGGGCGGCGGTTCCGGCTACGACGCTGACAGCGTGCTCGCCGTGCGCTACGGGGTTCACGAAGGCTACGAGAGGGCTGTCATCGACCTCGGGACCGGCGAGGAGCCCGCCGGGAGCGTGCCGAAGTGGACCCTGGCGAGCCCGAAGGGAGACGGCCTCCTGCGCGTCACGTTGCCTTCGGCGAGCGTGACGTGCGTCTCGGACGGCAAATTCGGCGACGGGCTGCTGGGGAGCTTCCATGTGGTACGTGCCCCTGAGGGCGGCATGTTCGTGGACTTCTTCGCGCGCAAGGCATTCCTATACAGGGTGCTCGAGCTTCAAGACCCAGCCCGACTGGTCGTTGACTTCAAGCCGACAGGGGCGTCCCTGACGGTGCCTTTGCCGGCTGAGGGCGGCGGCACAGTCCTCGTCGAGCCTCGCTCGAAGGCCACGATCTCCGACCCCCTCACCGTGAGCGGCTACTCCCGCAACTTCGAAGCCACCAACACAATCACCCTGACCAACTCGGATGGAAAGGTCCTGGTGCGGCGGACCGTTCGGAGCAACGATTGGAGCTCCACCTGGGGGTACTTCGAGGCCACCTTCGACCTGCCGCAATTCGCTGGCAAAGGAACCCTGAAGGTCGGGACCCAGAACGCCCGCGACGGCTCCTTCGATGGAGTCGAGATCCCCGTTCGGGCAAGATGATAGACCCTCGGCAAACGCCGCTCTAGTCGAGAGACTTCACGAAGTACTCCGGGTTAAGGGACTCTCCGGTGGCGCGCAAGATGGTGTCGCGCCAGTTCTCGCGGGCGCCGGGGCCGAAGAAGGATTCGAGGAGGTAGCGGCCTGCGACCTCGTTCTCGTAGAAGGGACCGTGGGTTATGTGGGTTTCGAGGT
>DASSJP010000210.1:0-4925 GCA_035691165.1 Rubrobacter sp. | reverse complement strand
CGCGGCGTTCGGGGCCGCGGAGCTGACCGAAGGGGCCAACGTGCTCGCGGCCGAGCAACTCTACGGCTCGACGGCGACGCTCCTCATGCAGGTCTTCGGCGCTAATGGTGTCGAGACCCGTTTCGTGGACGCCTACGACCTCGGGGCCGTGGAGAAGAAGGTAGCCCAGCTCGGGCCGCGTGCGGTGGTCGTCGAGTCCATCTCCAACCCGCTGTTGCGCGTCGCCGACATACCGGCGATCTCGGAGATTACCCGCGCCGCCGGGGCGGCCCTGATCGTGGACAACACCTTCGGCACCCCGTTCCTCCAACGATCACTCGACCTCGGCGCCGACATCGTGCTCCACAGCGCGACCAAGTACCTCTCCGGGCACGGAGATCTCACCGCCGGGGTGGTCGCGGCGGGACCTCCCTACTCCGACGCCCTGGAACAACTGCGCAAGCTCGTCGGGGGTGTGCTCGGCCCGTTCGAGGCCTGGCTCGCCCACCGCGGCCTCAAGACGCTGCCGCTCAGGATGAATCGTCAGTGCGAGAACGCGCGTAAGATCGCATCTCGCCTCACCACCCATCCGAAGGTGGCGAGGGTCAACCATCCTTCCCTGAAATCCCATCCGGACTACGAGACCGTCGGACGTGTGCTCTCTGACACAGGCGGCCTCGTCTCCTTCGAGCTCGCGGCGGAGGGCAGGGAGGCCGCGTTCGCCTTCCTCAATGCTCTCGAGCTGTGCGTCAAGGCCCCGTCTCTAGGCGACATATATACGCTCACCATCCACCCAGCGACGTCCTCGCACCGCGAGCTCTCGCCCTCACGCCGTCTGCGGCTCGGGGTCACGGAGAACCTCGTGCGGCTCTCCGCCGGTATCGAGCACGCGGATGATGTGATCTCCGACCTCGAACAGGCCCTCGAACGGCTCTAGGAATAGGGCGCCCGCGAGACGCCGCTCTGACTTCGCCGGGTAGCTCGTAGCCTACGCAGATCGGTGTTGGCGGCGCGGTATCGGGCCGTAGAATCCGAATGGGAATCGGAGTCTTCTGGATAGGAGAAAGGCATGCTGTTCGTCACCAACGGAGACTGTGCGGCGGATCGCATCCTGAGACTCGGCCCGGCCGATGACGTTCTTCCCTGGCGCGACGTACTGCACGAAGGCCCGGTTCCTTCCGGCCTCTCCTCCGAGATGCTACGGGAAGTGCGCGTGCGTTTTATCGCTGAACAGGGATGGGGTATCTTCGACGAGGTAATTGACGACTTCGTACGCCGCGACTCGATGCTGGAAGGGTTCCGTGACCACGATGAGGTCGTCCTCTGGTTCGAGCACGACCTCTACGACCAGCTACAGTTGATCCAGGTTCTCGACCGGTTCGAGGGTTGGGACCCCGGTACGACGAGGCTGACAATGATCTGTGTAGACGATTATCTTGGCAACCTGGCGCCGGACCGGCTTCGCAGCCTCTTCGAGGACAGGCACGAGGTGTCGGGAGGAGCGCTGGATCTCGGTCACAGGGCCTGGCTCGCCTTCACTTCGCCGAACCCCGAACAGCTCTCCGACCTTCTCCGCAGAGACACCTCCGCCCTACCGTTCCTCGAAGGGGCCCTGCTTCGTCACCTGGAGCAGTTCCCTTCGGTCCGAACAGGCCTCTCGCGCTCCGAGACGCAGCTCCTTGACGCCATCCTGGAAGGCAATGGAATTCTCCGCGAAGCGTTCGTCTCGTCCCAGGAAAGGGAGGAGCGCCTCTTTCTAGGCGACTCGGTCTTCGCCTCTTACTTCGAGAACTCGAGCGCGACGGGCGAACCGCTCGTCCTCTTCGAGGACGGAACACGGATCGTGGCCCCGCGTGACCCTGCGGACCTCGACGGGTTCTGGAATAGCGCAGCCGTAGTAACGGAGACCGGACGGACGGTTCTGGAAGGAAATCGCGACTGGATCGTGATCTCAGGGATAGACCGCTGGTTGGGAGGAGTCCACCTGAGCGGCAACGAAGCACCGTGGCGCTGGGACGAGTCCGCCGGCCAGCTCAGACCCGGCGCGGCCTAGCGTCGCCTTGTCGAAACAGGTGTGCCAAACAGAAAAAGCATCCTCCAGGAGGTGCCTGACGACGTTTTACCGGCTGCTCAGGCGTAGAACTCGTCGAGGATAGGGGCGGTGATCCTCTCCACCGTCCTTGCCTGGTCGGGTGTAAGATCGTCGCGCCACCCACCAGGTTTGCCTTTCCTGTGAAACCGTCCCTGCCCCTTCATGCCCCCTGGGAGTTTCTCCCAGGTGTGCTTCTCGACAGCGCTGGTGAGCTTCCCGTCATCCGCCGGGATCCCCAACTCGGAGTACATGCGCCTCATGGTGCCCAGAGTGTCCGACCTCAGATCCTCGTAGCGGATCATGGACTTCGGCCCCTCGTGGGCCTCGTAGGCTTCCTTCGCCTGCGTCAGGTTGCGCAGGCACTTTCTGGCCGAGCTCTGGACGACCTCGTCAGGACTCCCACCGTTTGCGACCTCGTCCCATCCTCGCCTGTTCTCGTGGCTCCAGCTACCCTTCTTCGAAGCGTCGAGGAAGGAGGCGACCACGTCCCTCGGGTCGCGCACCAGCAGGATCATCCGGCTCTCAGGCAGCGCTTCGGAGAGCAGCCGTGCGCCGGCCCCGCCGCCGGGCTCTTTGATCACCAGGTAGTCTTGGGCGCCGAGGCGTGGGAAGGCGTACCTGGCGCCGACGAGGACGAAATGTCTTATGGAAGAGATCCAACCTTGACGGACAGGGTCCCCCATGATGAAGTCGGCGGACTCCCTCTTCTGTTGCGGGGTATTGGCGTAGAACTGACCGAAAAGCTGGCTGATCCTCGGCTCGAACCAGACCCGGTGGCCTTCCATCTCTCCCATCATGTCGCCCAACCACGTGCTCCCGCTCCTGCCTACACAGAAGATCCAGACGAATCTGGCTGGATCCAGACCTTGTGCCTCCCTACCATATCCCTCGGGGTTTCCCAGGGTGAAGCGTCGGTTCACCCTGAGGGCCACGCCGGTCAACCGGCGCTTGAGGGCGGGAAGAAACGGGTACCGGACGGAGGCCCGCCGCCAAACCAACATACTTCTTTTCCTCATCCAACCTCCGAACGAAGCCTTCATCCTGGACCATCTCCAAAGTACATTCGGCGTACCAGGGCAGACTACACGAAGATATCCGGAGAGAAAAGGTCGCCGACGGCGCACGCACAGTTGACTCCGGGCCGGTGGACGCGGGCGTACGGAGGTGCGAAAGTATCCTTCGGGAAAAGGACTACCAGGAGGTCAAGCGGCATGGCCAGGACGCACTACTTCCCCGAGGACAGGGTCCACTACATCTGGGACAACGAGTTGGAGCCCGTGATCACGGTCGAGCCCGGCGACACCGTCGTCTACCACACCCGCGAGGTCTCGGACGGCCAGATCACCCCCGGCTCAGACGCGAGCGCCCTGGACAACCTCGACTGGGACCGACTCTACCCGCTCGCAGGACCCGTCGCGATGGCGAACGCCGAGCCCGGCGACGTCCTCGCGGTCGAGGTACTCGACATCCACACCCAGGGCTGGGGCTGGACCGCCGTCATACCAGGCTTCGGGCTGCTTCCCGAGGACTTCCCTGACGCCTACCTCAAGATCTTCGACCTCACCAACGGCGACTACACCCTGTTCAAGGACGACATCGCCATCCCCATAGAGCCCTTCTTCGGGACGATGGGCGTGAGCCCTTCCGGCCCCGAGAAGCCCATCATCATGCCCCCTGGACCTTTCGGCGGCAACATGGACACCCGCCACATCACCAAGGGCTCCATCCTTTATCTGCCTGTTCAGCACCAGGGCGCGCTCTTCTCATGCGGCGACGCCCACGCCGCGCAGGGCGACGGCGAGGTCTGCGTAACGGGCATCGAGAGCCCCATGTACGCAGCGTTGCGCTTCGACCTGATCAAAGACAAACCCTTGCCCGCTCCCCAGTTCAGGACCCCTGGACCGCTCACCCCGCTGGTCGAGGAGAAGGGCTGGTACGCCACGATGGGCGTCAACGAAGATCTCATGCAGGCGGCGAAGGACTCGCTGAGGGCGATGGTCGAGCACATAAGCACGACCTACAGCCTGGAGCCCATCGAGGCCTACGTGCTCGCGAGCCTCGTGGTCGACCTCAAGATCTCCGAGATCGTGGACCAGCCGAACTGGATCGTCTCCTCCTACTTGCCGCTGGCTGTATTCGGGTAGCTTTCCACGATCCCCTCGTAACGGTCGTCGTAACGATTGGGAGACGATCCTCCTGTAAAGTGTGGTTGTGACAGAAGAGTCAAGGAAGCTGAGTCGAGGCACCGGCGACACGAGCGCCGCCGCATGGCTGGCATGGTCGCTGGCCACACTCTGTGTGGTCATGTTCGTCGCTACCATCGTGCTCGACGTCCTCGCCCGGTCCGTGCAGTCTCCTGGTAACGGGATCACCTTCAGCACCATTAGTGAAACCTTAACCTTCGTGTCCTTCCTGGCATTCCCACTCTTGGGCGCCCTTATCGCCTCCAGGCGTCCCCACAATCCCATAGGTTGGATCTGCCTGGCTGACGGCGTCTTGTGGATGGTCCTTGCGGTTACCGACCAGTACAGTATCTACGGCGTCACCAGCCCAGGTTCGGTCCCCTTCCCCGTGGCGGTCGGCACGATAGGCAACCAGTGGCTGTGGGTGCCCACCGTGGGGCTGCTCGGGATCTACCTGCTCCTGCTATTCCCCGATGGCAGGCTCCCTTCGAGGAGATGGCGCCCTCTGGCATGGTTCGCGGGAGTCGTGATCGTCCTGCAGAGCGTTGCCGAGGGTCTCGCCCCCGGTCCGTTGGAGAACCAGGGAGGCGTGCCAAACCCTTTCGGGCTCGAGGAACTCCCCTGGCTTTCTGATGCAGCGCAAGCACTTCTCCCGCTGCTGCCCCTTTGCA
>DASSJP010000209.1:0-2109 GCA_035691165.1 Rubrobacter sp. | reverse complement strand
CTCGGAGAACGTGCGTACTCTCGGTGTGAGACTCGCCCGTGCGGCGGCAAGGGGGGACATAGAGCCTGCGCAGCTCGACGCCCTGGAGCAACTCATAGACCAGTTCCTCGAAAGTGGCAAGGCTCCCGCACTCGACACGCTCAAGCGTAGCGACCGGGAGGATGAGATCTCACTCTGGCTGGAGGACCACGATATCGAAGAGGCGTGGGAACTCTCCCCCACCTTCGTCGGTGCCAACCTCGGCATCGCAGACCTGGAGCTCGTGGAGGAAGCGGTGCCGCCCGGAACGCTCGTCGATGCGCTGCGTTACCTGGAGGCGGCGCTCGACGTTTCCTGGTTCGTGGACGAAGTCGAGGAGAGTACGGCACGCATATCGAGGTTGATCGACACCATGCAGGGCTACTCGTTCATGGACAGGGCGCCGACACAGGAGGTCGACGTAAACGAAGCCCTCGACAATACCCTGGCGATCCTCGCCTACAAGCTGGACGGTATCCAAGTCGAACGCGAATTCGATCCGGACCTGCCCCGCATCACAGCCCACGGCAACGAGCTGAACCAGGTATGGACCAGCCTCATTGACAACGCCATAGACGCTGTCGCAGAGGGTGAAGGGAGTGGCAGCATAAGGCTCAGGACGACCTGCGAAGGCGACAGGTTGCTGGTCGAGATCTCCGACGACGGACCAGGCATACCGGAGGAGATCCAGGCCCGCATCTTCGAGCCTTTCTTTACCACCAAGGACGTCGGCAAGGGCGCCGGCCTGGGCCTCGACGTGAGCTACAGAATCGTTGTCGGCCGTCACGGCGGGGACTTACGCGTGGTCTCCAGGCCGGGCGAGACACGCTGCGAGGTTCGCTTACCCGTGAACGCGGGCGTGGGGCGGGAAGCGCTGGTGAGTGAAGGTTGACCCTCGAAATGAGCACGCTTGAAAAGAACAAGTTAGTGGCCCGTCGTTTCCTCGAGGCGCAGGCGAAAGGGGACATGGAGACGCTCGACGAGCTGATGGCTCCGGACTTCGCAGACCGCAGCCTCCTGCCGGGCCAGAAGCCTGGCCGCGAGGACTACAAGCAGTCGCTCGCGGACATGCTCGCCGTGTTCGTCAACACAGGCTTCGTTGTCGAGGCCCAGATCGCCGAAGGAGATCACGTCGTAAGCAGGTATACGGGGAGCAGCGTTCACAGGGGCAAGTTCCTGGGCGTAGACCCGACAGGTCGCGAGTCGAGCTATTCCGGCATCGCCATCCACCGCATCTCGGAAGGCAGAATCGTCGAGGAGTGGGCCGAGGCAGACAACCTGGAGGTGGTGCAACCCGCCCTGGAGCAGGAGCTGCGCAGGCGCGAGCGTATCGAGCAGGAGAAGATGGCGGCCCTCGGGAAGCTCTCCGCGGGCCTCGCCCACGAGTTGAACAACCCGGCCGCGGCGGCGCGGCGCGCGGCGGAGGAACTACGCGAAGCAATCCTCGATGCGCAACTCCTCGCCCTGGAACGCGACGGGCGACTCTCCTCCGATGTCAGGGAGAATCTAGGCAGTGTGCTGCGCGAGTCCGCCGGAGAGGTCGCCCTGGATCTCCTCTCGCAAAGCGACAGGGAGGAAGAGATCGAACTCTGGCTCGAAGAAAGAGGCTTCCGGGAAGCCTGGGATCTCGCGCCCACCCTTGGCGCAGCGGGCCTGTCTGCCGGGCGCCTGGAAGAACTTGCCGCCGAGATGGGCGACGGCGAGACACTGGCTGCTGCTCTGGAGTGGCTCGGCGCGACATTGCAACTGACTGATCTCGCGGAGGAGGTCGGGCGGAGCGCTGGCAGGATCTCAGAGCTGGTCCTGGCCATGAAGGAGTACACGTACATGGACAGGGCGGCGTACGCAGAGACCGACGTGCGCGTCGGCATCGAGACCACCCTCACGATCCTCGGACACAAACTAAAAGGTGCTGTCTTGGAGCGGGAGTACGAAGAGGATCTACCGAAAATATGGGCCAACGCCGGCGAACTCAACCAGGTATGGACCAACCTCATAGACAATGCCATAGATGCAGTAGAGGGAAACGGGAACATAAAGGTACGCACCGCTCGCGAAAACGACCGAGTCCTCGTCGAAATTCTGGATGAT
>DASSJP010000208.1:0-4788 GCA_035691165.1 Rubrobacter sp. | reverse complement strand
TGGTCCTGAGATACTTCGTCAGCCTGTTTGTCAGGCCGGGCTGTAACGTCGCTCGCACCTTTTCTCCAGCTCCTTCTTCGTGGATCGAATAGTAGTTGAGGGCATTGTAACAAAATGGGCCGCTCTTGCAATAAAGGTGCTCTTAACCGACAACAAATCAGTAAGCAAGGCCGGTTACAGCGCGATCGAACGTATGGAAGAGTTTGCACGCAGGCCGGGCGGCGTGTACTTTTTCGTCCGCTGGAGAACGTGATAGAGAGTGAGGTCAGCCGTGGCGACGGCTATATGGTGCATCTTGGTGGTTTCTGTTGCCGTTGCGCTGGCGGTGGCTGGTTTGGTCCTGGTGCGGCGAATGATTCCTTTCTCGGTTCGCGAGTCGCACAATTCCACCACAGCCACGATGTTCGGGGCGCTCTACGTCGTGTACGGGCTCATGGTCGGCTTCTCGGCCTTCCTGGTGGCTGGCCAGTTCGATACGGCGCAGAAGACGGTGGAGAGCGAGGCAGGAAGCGTGGAGGAGATCTACAATCTCGCCGAGCGGCTCCCCGAACCACAGCGGCAGAAGATACAGGGCCTGGCAGAATCATATGCGCGGACCGTGGTAAGGCAGGGATGGCCCATGATGGCGCAGGGCCGGTCGAGTGAGCGGGCGGCGCAGATCGCCGAGAACCTCAGGCGGGGTGTCTTGGACTTGGATCCCAAGTCGGGCGCCGAGCAGGCGGTATACGCCCAGAGCCTGACGCTCATCCAGGACCTCGACGAGTACAGGGCGCTGCGTTTGCTCGAAGTTCGCGAGGGCATACCCAAGATGCTCTGGGCCGTGCTGCTCGCAGGAGCTTTGATCACGACGGGCTGTACTTATCTCTTCGGGATGAAGACGCCGGGTCTTCACATGGTGATGGTCGTCGCGTTTACCATACTCCTCGCCCTCGTCCTCTTTACAATTCGCGCCCTCGAGTACCCTTTCGACGGCATCGTGCAGGTTGGACCCGACGCGTTCGAGGAGTTCCTCGACAAGATCAAGGCGGGTAGCTGACCGTGCAGCGTGTACCATTAACGCTTCATCCTCTATACGCAGGAGGTCTTTGTGGAGTACAGACGGTTGGGTGGAAGCGGGGTCAAGGTCAGCGAAATCTCCCTGGGGAGCTGGCTGACGTACGGAGGGAGCGTCGCAGAGGAGCAGGCGACGGCCTGCATCAACAGGGCGTACGAGATCGGCATCAACTTCTTCGACACGGCCAACGTCTACATGCGCGGGAAGGCCGAGGAGATCGTGGGCCGGGCGTTGAAAGACTTCGAGAGAGAGTCGTACTTCCTGGCCACGAAGGTGTACTTCCCGATGGGCGATGGGCCGAACGACAGGGGCCTCTCGCGCAAGCACATAACCGAGCAGTGCCACGCGTCGCTAAAGAGGCTCGGGGTTGACTACGTAGACCTCTACCAGTGCCACCGCTACGACGAAAATACGCCGCTCGAAGAGACGCTCAGGACGCTTAACGACCTCGTGCGCCAGGGGAAAGTCTTGTACATAGGTGTCTCCGAGTGGACCGCGGACCAGATCTCCGACGCCCTCAGGATAGCGAAGGAGATGAACCTGGACCGGATCGCCTCCAACCAGCCGCAGTACAACATGATCCAACGCAAGATAGAGAGCGAAGTGATACCCCTTTGCGAGCGTGAAGGTATGGGCCAGGTGGTCTTCTCCCCGCTCGCTCAGGGAGTACTCACAGGCAAGTACCGTCCCGGCGACGCCCCCGAGGAGGGCACCCGCGCCGCCGACCCCGAGTCGAACGTGTTCATGCAGCAACTAATGAATGAGGATGTGCTCTCGGCCGTGGACGGGCTTCGCGCGGTCGCCTCGGACGCCGGCCTGAGCATGCCGCAGCTCGCCCTCGCGTGGGTGCTGCGCCAGGAGAACGTGAGCAGCGCCATCATCGGTGCTTCGAGGCCGGAGCAGGTGGATGACAACGCGGGCGCTTCCGGGGTCAGGCTCCCCGAGGACGTGCTCTCGGAGATAGACAGGATCCTGGACGGTGTGATACAGCGCGACTGAACCGGCCGGGCACCAAGAAGAACGTCAAGTCCCGCCGACGGGACGTCCGGCTTGCAATACCAGGTGGATACGTCCGGGGTCTAGCAGAATGGCGGGGTCGGAGAGCGGGTCCCCGTCGACGGCGATGAGGTCGGCGACCGCACCGGGCTGAACTTTGCCGAGATCATCGAGGCCGAGTGCTGCGGCGGAACCCGAGGTGGCGGCGACTATACCTTCCATCGGGGTGAGGCCTCCGTCGACCATCCGGACCAACTCGCGGGCGTTTTCGCCCAGAGGATAAGAATCGAAGCCCATGGCGATCCTGACCCCGGCCCCTCTGGCGGCGAGAAGAGACTCGTACGCCTCCTCGCGTTGTCGCCTGGCCTGCTCGACGAGTGCGCACGGATACTTCTCGGCGTGATCCTCGGCGACGTCATGGAAGGTGGAGAGTGTCGGCACGAGCGTCTGGCCGCACTCTGCCATCTTCTCCAGGAGCTCAGGGGCGCGGTGGAGGGAGAGGCCGTGCTCGATAGTGTCCACCCCTTCTTCTACGGCGATGCGGGCGCCGCCAAGACCTTCGGCGTGGGCGGCGACGCGCTTCCCGAGCCGGTGCGCCTCCTCGACGACCGTACGGACCTCCTCGCGGGTGAGCTGGGCTGGTTCAGGGTCTTCGAGCATGACGCTGCGGGCGCCTGTGGCCATGATCTTCACGAAGTCCGCGCCCATCGCGACCTGTTCGCGCACCGCTTTTCGAACCTCCTCAGGCCCATCAGCGGGACGGTACATGGTGGTGAAGATGCGGCAACCGGGGCTGGTGGCGGAGATTATGCGGGCGCAGGTGAGGATCCGTGGCCCGATACAGAGCCCGAGCCGGATCGCTTGCCTGAGGTGTAGAGCGTGGTCGTCCATACTTCCCACGTCCCTTACCGTCAGGACGCCCATCGCGAGCAGGTTCCGGGCGAAGTTCGCGAGCTCGAAGTATGGAAGGGCCCTCGATCGGGGCTCTTCTCCGCGCAAGAGTGGGGGCAACGTCTCGTAAGAGGAGAGGTGAACGTGCGCGTCGACGAGCGCAGGCATCAGCGTCTTTCCGGAGAGGTCGATCTCCTCGCGTCCCGACCGCTCCCCGACATCCACCCCCGCCACCAGGCCTTCGGTCACAGACACCGTCGCGCGCTCGAATACCTCGCCAAGCCCATCCAGAACGCGCGCGTTCGTCAACAATAGATCGCTCATCGAACCCTCCCTCAAGATCTTTCTCGCACATATGGTCGGGCTCTCGTGGCTCCTCCCTCCAAGTCTACTCGCCTCTCGAAAAGAACGGCCGCTTGTTCCCACGAAGCCGGACGATCTGGTTAGTGACCTTTCAAAAGGAAGGCTACTAGTGTAGCATTACGTCTGTGAAACATGATCACATAAGGCTGACCACGACCTCCTTTACCGGACGGCTCCCTCGACCGTCCCTGCCCCGACCGTCCCACTAAGGGGTCGCGCTCGGGGCATCCGCGTTTCTCCGGTTTCTCTACGAAACCTTCCGCGCGGACGAAACTCCATCCACGGATACTCAAGAGGTCGAGGGAAGATCTTGCTGGCTTTCACAACGAGAGAAGATTTCGAAGCAGACAAACCTATTGCCGGGAACATGCGACGGGCCGTGACGGATTCGGGCATCCGCGTCAGGCAGGTGACCGACGCGGACCTCGAGCGCATCCTGGAATTGAGGAGCGTCGTACGATGGTCGGCTGACCCCAGGGCCTTCGACCTGCTGCGCGGGGTGCGCGGCGCCCGCTGGTCGGTGGCAGAGACCCAAGACGGAGCCCTGGCCGGCATGGTCGGTGCGGTGCCGCTCGGAGATATCGGCATCCTCTGCCATCTCGCCGTCCACGACGAGTACAGGGGCTCCGGCCTCGGCGCTCTCCTCTCTTCCTGGGCCGTAACATACCTGAGAAGTCGCGGCGCGCGAACGATCCGGCTCTACTCGACACGGAAAGCCGAAGGTCTCTACGGCTCGCTGGGCTTCGAGGAGATCACGCCCCGCACCGTGTACCGGCTGGAGGAAGGGTATCGGAGACTCCGTGTGCCGCGGCAGGTAGACGGGCACAGGGTCGAGAAGATCACGTTCGGTGATCTTCCCGAGCTTTACGGCGTGGACCGCTGGAGCTACGGCGCTGACCGCTCGGCCATCCTCTTCGCCACCCTCAGGCTCCATCCCGGACGCGGGCTCGTCGCCAGGGATTCGTCAGGCATGATCAAAGGCTACCTGATCCGGAGCGCCCTAGGCCGTGCGACCCGCATCGGCCCCTTCCTGGCTTCCACACAGGACGTTGCCCATCTCCTTCTCGCCAACGCGCTCTCGGCGACGGGCGGGGCGCCCACCCAGGTCACGGTCCCAGGTCCGGCAGGGTGCCCGGCACACTCCTTGCTGCAGGAGTTCGGCTTCGAAGGCACCCAGGACAGGCTGCGGATGGAGCTTGGCGAGACGAAGGCAGAATGCGGGGCAGGGCTCGTCCACTACGGCACCACGCCGTATCTGGCTACCTAGCCGTCAGCGTTTCAGCCAGTCAGGAAGAGTGAGGAGAGAACACCCATGCGTATGAGTATGAGTTTCGGAAGGACGTTGCGGGAGGTACCTTCCGGGGTGGAGGTCGTGAGCCACAGGCTCCTGCTCCGGGCCGGGTTTGTCCGGCAGCTGGCGGCGGGGATCTTCTCCTACCTGCCGCTGGCAAAGAGGTCTATCGGCAAGATCGAGAAGATCTTGC
>DASSJP010000207.1:0-2035 GCA_035691165.1 Rubrobacter sp. | reverse complement strand
GCAGGCTGCAAAGGAACCCCCTCTGCCCACCCCAAAGGGCTCCTCCGTTCTCGGGGCGGTACTCGTCGGGATGCTGCGGGAGGGCGACAGCGATCGGTAGGGCCGGGCTGAGAGTCGTCCCCCGCGGCGGCCGTCTGAACTAGCCGTTCGGCCAATCGTGTTCGTGGCCGTCCAGCCGATACTGAGCCCATGAAGCTGCTTTGGAGTTAGCGAAGAGGCCGGGAACCCCCCTTACCCCGGCCTCTCGCTCTCTATCAGCAGACCCGTCCCTCGACTACGAGGTCAAGATCTACCTCAAAGCCATCGTGACGTTGCGAGGATGCATCGGCAGGGACCGCCTCCCGCTTGAGACGGTTCCGGAATCGGCCCGCACGGCGAGCCGGCAGCCGAGGTGCCCCTGCAGGAAGGCCGCGTCCTCCGCAGACTGTTCGGCGTATCTGCGGTTTCGCCTGGGCCGCGGCGCGTGCCGAAGATCACTGCCAAACGGTCAATCTGGGGGATTCTCGGCTCCGAATCAGGAGTGAGATGAACACCACGCACAAGCTCGACGACGTGGCCACGCCTGAGATGACCGCCAAGGCGTGGGACGATTACCTGCACCGGTGCGGGACCGGGGCGTACATCGCGGCACGGTACGGTTCCTCCGTCCTCGACACGACACTCGGTCCTTGTACGGACCGTCTGGACCGGGCACCCGCAGATCGATCACGGCTCAGTCGGGCGGGTCTGGCTCAGGCAGCCTGAGCTCCCCGGGGGCTCCCGTTCACGCCTCACCCGTTCGGTCCCTCATCCCGATGACGTTCTCCATGAACCTGGAATCGCACCGTGCTCGCCGCGCAGTTGCCGCGTTCGGGATCGCTTGGAACGATCTTCCTGCTGCTCGCTCTCTCCAGCGGACCCTTCCTGGTGAAGGCCGGGTACCTGCTGTACGGAGGGTGGGCACTCGTCAACATGGCCGCCCTGTGGGCTGGGAAGCCCGAACCTCCCGGCTTCATGGCATGGCAATACGTCGCCTTCTTTGTCTTCACTGGCTTGACCGCTCTCGGGGTATTCGTCTTTCGCTCCTGACCCTCTCCCGACACCCGGCACCTTCGCCGAGTTGCTGATCGACTGCGAGGAGGACCGGACGCTACGGGCGGTGCTGGTCGGGATGCTTCGGGTATTGGGTGGAGTAGAGGGCGCGGCGCATGTTCGGCGAGCCTGCGCTCTAGGGTAGTCGCGACTCGACCGGGCGAAGCGTCTCGCCCTGTGACTCGTACGCAGGCGACGGTGGCGGCTCGGGTTCCATCCATTGTGGGGTGCGTCACGGCTCGCTTGAGCTCATGCTGTGAGGGCCTAAGCACTTGCCCGCCCGGCGGGATCTATCTGGATATGCAGGCAGAGGGCGACGTCGTGCGGCTCCCGGTCGCGCAGAAAGGCCCGCCGGACTTCGCGGCGTTCTTCGCTGACGAGCACAGAGAACTCTTCAGGTTCATGTGCTTCGTGACGGGGAACCGGGCGGATGCGGCGGACCTGATGCGGGACGCGTTCCTGAAGCTGTGGGAGCGGTGGGACCGGATCGACCGGATCGCCGATCCCAAGGCGTACCTGTTCCGCGTGGCGCTCAACGGGTCCCGGAAGCGGGCGCGCGGCAGTCCGGGCCGCGCGGAAGCTGGTGCCGATCGCCTCGTCGTACGACCCGTTCGACGAGGTGAACCTGAGGGAGGACGTCCGACAGATGTTGCTCGACCTCTCGCCGCGCCAACGCGCCGCCCTCGCCCTGCTGGACCTGTACGGCTACGGCTCCCAGGAGGCCGCACGGATCATGGGCATCCGTCCGTCGACCGTCCGCGCGCTCGCGACGCAGGGCCGAGCCGTACTCCGAGAGGGAGGCCCGGATGCCTGAGCTGAGGGAGGTGTTCGAGATGACGACCAAGCAGATGGGTGAACCCGACGTGGATTCATGGCGCGAACAGGAGAAACGCCAGCGCAACGCGACCCGCAACAAGAAGCTCGCTGCGCTCGCCCTCACCGCGACGATCGGCCTGCTGGCCGC
>DASSJP010000206.1:0-4256 GCA_035691165.1 Rubrobacter sp. | reverse complement strand
CGGTCCTGACGCAGAAGCCGCCGTCCAGCGCCTCGTCACCCGCGACGTTGGTCGCCTGGACATCGGGCAGGCCGGCTACTCGGTGGTCTGTTACGAGAGTGGCGGCACTGTGGACGACGTGATCGTCTACAAGCGCGATGACGACTTCCTCATAGTCGTGAACGCCTCGAACCGTGAGAAGGACCTCGCACACTTTCGGGAGAACACGGAAGACCTCGACGTGGAAGTCGCAGACGAGTCCGACGGCTGGGCACTTCTCGCCCTTCAAGGACCGGAGGCGGAGCAGCTCTTGCAGGATGCCACAGACAAGAAACTGTCCGACCTCAAGCCTTTCCGGTTCGTCGAAGGAGAGGTCGCAGGCTCCCCGGCTTTGATCTCACGCACAGGCTACACAGGCGAGGACGGGTTCGAGCTGTACGTCAGTCCAGACGACGCGCCCTCTATCTGGAGCACGCTCATCGAGGCCGGCGCCGTACCAGCCGGGCTCGGCGCCAGGGACACGCTGCGCCTCGAAGCGGGGCTGTGCCTCTACGGTAACGAGCTCGACCCCGAGACTACGCCACTGGAGGCTGGTATCGGCTTCGCCGTCCACCTGGACAAGGAGCAGGAGTTCATCGGCCAGGCCGCGCTAAAGGACGAGAAGGAGAACGGACTCCGCAAAAAGCTCGTCGGGTTCGAGATGGAGGGACGTGGGATCGCGCGCCACGACCATCAGGTCACGGTGAACGATGAAACGGTCGGATACGTGACCAGCGGCACCAAGTCCCCGACGCTCGACCGGGCGATAGGACTTGCGCTCGTCGATCCGGGGGTGGAAGATAGGTTCGAGGTGGTGATAAGGGACAGGCCCGTGCCTGCGAGGACCGTGCCTGTTCCGTTCTACAAGCGCGACAAAGGATAGGGGAGGAGAGCTTTGGGCGTACCGGAAGACCTTCAGTACACGAAGAGCCACGAGTGGGTTCGCACCGAGGGCGACACAGTGACCATAGGCATCACGGACCATGCCCAGGACGAGCTCGGCGACGTGGTCTTCGTCGAGCTTCCAGCCGAAGGAGACAACTTCGACGCGGGCGAATCCTTCGGCACCGTCGAGAGCGTCAAGGCCGTCTCGGACCTGTACGCGCCTGTCGGCGGCGAGGTCGTCGAGGTCAACTCGGCCCTCGAAGACGCGCCCGAAAAGATCAACGAAGACCCCTACGGAGAGGGCTGGATCATTAAGCTCCGTACCTCGGAAGAAGTCGACCTGCTCTCCCCTGAAGAGTACGAGAAAGTCGTGGAAGAAGAGTCTTAGCGAACCCTCCCGGTTTTCAGACCTGGGGTGAGCGCAGCCTGATCCCACAGCCAGCAGGGTCCGTGCCTTGCCAAAGTCCACGAGTCGCCGATGGTGACGAAGAGACGAAAGGCTCCAGAGTCTCTTTCGAGGCTGTGGAGCACTCTGTCGGTCCGGCAGCCCCGAAAGGGGGTCAAAACTCTTGACGGGCTCCAGCCTGAAGCCGGCCTGGCACTCCTCGGAGGCGCCTGGCGAATCGAGTCGGACCCATGCTTTTCCATGTGGTTATTTTGTCCCGTCGTATTCATCTCCTCGTTCCTTTCCTCCGAGGGGCGGGTGCCCCCTCGGGTTGTCTGCCATTTCTGTCTAGAATTTCGCGATTTTGCTGGGTGCCGAGAACTCCGAGGTGTCTCCGGTTGCGCTGTTGGTCGCAGTGGTGGCCATATTCTGCCCCGGCTTGATCGGCTTCTTCGTAGAGAAGGTGAAGGAGACGTTGCAGGATCCGTCGGTTGCGACCGTCTTTGAGCCGAGCAGGTTCCTGCCCTCGTTCGTGCCCTTGGGATTGGAGAAGAACTGGATGAAGAAGGTCTGGTTTGGGTTGCTGCCCAGTTTGCCCTTCACGATCGTCGTGCCGGTAGCGGTCTTCTTTACAGAGTAGAGGATGGGGTTGTTCTGCAGGTTGTTGTCTCCAGTGTCTGCGTCTCCGGCATCATTGAGGGACGCTACCCCGTCGCCGCCCAGCTCTATGCCAAGGGCAGCATTCGAGAAAATAGAGTTCGAGATGATGCTGTTTCCTACGCGGGCAAGGCCAATGTAGGGTTCTACCCGCACTCCGTAGTTGCCGCTGAAGGCGATGGTGTTGGCGTAGCCGGGTGTTGCACCACCCACTACGTTGTTGGAGCCGCCGCGGATATGCACACCAGAGTGGATGTTTCCGAGGGGGCACTTGCCATCCCTCTGGGTACCGATGAGGTTGCCTGATACCTGGTTGCCGTCGGAGTTGACACCGACGCCGTCGTTGTTGCCGGAGGTGAGGTTGCGCGCTGCGGGTGTGTGACCGCCTACGATGTGATTGGTGATACCAGAGCGATTACCGATCACTACACCATTAGCAAAACCATTGTGAGTCAATGGGCCCAGAGCCTTGGTGCCTGAGGGATCTGTGCCGATAAAGTTCCCCTGTACCCTGTCGTTGGCCGCATCATTCTCTATTCCAACGCCGTGTTCGTAGCGGCTGATCACGAGCCCTTTGAGCACGACGTCCGGAGCCTCGATGCATAGCCCGCATGCTCCATGAATGAGATATTCGATCCATCGACCTGGACCACGAGCTTTGCGTTGGTGCCTTTCTTCGACGTGTTGACGCTCGAGCCTGGCTGAGAGTAGCCGTCTATGGTCACCGTGTCGGATATGAATGGCAGCGAACCGTTGCTCGGAGAGGTGGCGCCCACGTGGATGGTCTTCACACCCGTTCCGAAGGAGTCGGGGATGCCGAAGTCTATGGCGTCTGCCCCGGTCGTGGCGTTTGACTGCTGTATTGCGGCCCTCAACGTGCACTGCTCTCCCGGGCCGAACAGGTTGACATTGCAGAGGTTGTCTGCGGTGTTGGTGTCGCCGGGTATGTTGACGGTGAAGGTGGTAGAGGCGTGAGCCGGTCTTGGTGCAGCGAGCAGCCAGAGGCTCAGGGCGACCAGTACTGTCACCACCAGCGGCATCGATCTCCGCATCGTTTGTAACATCATCTTGCTGCTTTCCCTGAGGGCCTTCGCGCCCACACGTTGGCTTGTTGACGCCTGAAAATGTGAGGGTGGGAAGAGAGGAGCACATCTACCAGGTCGGATATATTGCTTTGTCCACCTGACACATATCTCGATTGTCCACCCGGCGAGATCGCAGAGGACGCTCGACAACGGAGGAGGCGGAACCCAACTTGGGTTCCGCCCTGATTATGGCGGCCTGCGTTGCCGAGGCCCGAAGATTTCGGTGACCAGGGAACCGGAGATTACCAAGCCCCGGTTCCCTGGGCTTCTGTCATAGGTTGGGAGGCTGGATCACTCCTGCACCAGAAGGCCGGGCGTCTACGGCCTCGGCCCCCAGTCGGGTTCATAATAGTTCCCCACGGAGGTGCGATGGTCCCAGCCAGAACCGTCCGAGTTCATCACGAAGATATCCCACTCAATAAAGCGATTGCTCGTGAACGTCAGCTTCTTACCGTCGGGTGAGAAGGCCGGATCGGTGTCGCTCGCGGGGTTCTTGGTCAGGTTTGTCGGCGGCACAGCGCCGGTCGAGTTCATTACGTAGATCTCGCTGTTGCCGTCCCTGTAACTCGTGAACGCTATCTTCGTACCGTCGGGAGAGAAGGTGGGGTCCACATCGCCTGCAAGCTCATTGGTGAGACGTATCGGTAGGTTGGTGGTGTTGTTCTCGGGGGCGGCGTTCATTACGTAGATCTCGTCGTTACCCCCCAGCCGGTTGCTCTTGAAGGCTATCTTCGTACCGTCGGGAGAGAAGGCGGGGTCGCCCTCTACCGAGAGGTGGGGAGTAAGATTGGTCGGCGTCCCTGAGCCGTCCGAGCTCAACGCGAAGATATCTCCGCCGTCGTTCACGTTAGCCGCGTAGGCTATCTGTTTGCCGTCGGGCGAGAAGGTTGGGTTGACTTCACTTACCAGGCCGTTGTTGGTGAGCCGTTTCTTGTGGGTACCGTCTGGGCGCATCGTGTAGAGATCGTAGTTGCCGCTCCTGTTGCTCACGAAGGCTATCCTCCTGCCGTTGGGAGAGAAGGCTGGCATCGAATCCTTGGTCTTGTTGTTGGTGAGCCGTTTCTTGTGGGTACCGTCTGGGCGCATCGTGTAGATCTCACTGTTGCCGCCGTCCAGATCCTTCGCGTAGACGATACTGCCGTTCAGACCAGGGAAGGCTGCTTGCGCGGGCTCGGGCCCGGCCGTCAGCATCAACAGACCCGCCAGCAGAATCATCGCCCCGGTTG
>DASSJP010000205.1:0-3090 GCA_035691165.1 Rubrobacter sp. | reverse complement strand
CTCGTGCTGGCGCATGCGGACGGCCAGGGTCTTCAGGCCGCGAAGTACGATCCAGCAGTCGAATGGACCGGGTACTCCGCCTGCGGCGTTCTGGTAGAACTTGATCCCCTCGTAGAGCCCCTCGTCCGAGACCGCGACAGCTCCCCCTATCACGTCGGAATGGCCGCCCATGTACTTGGTCGTCGAATGGACGACGATGTCAGCGCCAAGAGCGAGTGGGGTCTGGAAGTAAGGAGAGGCGAAGGTGTTGTCTACAACCACTACGGCTCCACGTTCATGGGCCATTTCGCAGAGCATCTCTATATCTGAGAGGGTGAGCATCGGGTTGGTCGGCGTCTCGATCCAGAGCATCTTCGTCTCCGGCCTGAAGGCCTCCTCGACGGAAGCAGGGTCCGTGGTATCCGCGTAGGTGAAGTCAAGGCCGCCGGTGCGGGGGAGTACTTTGTCGAAGAGACGGTACGTCCCTCCGTAGAGGTCGTCTCCAGCGACGACGTGGTCCCCGGACGAGAGGATGCTCAGTACGGCGATCGTCGCTGCGAGGCCCGAGGCGAAGGCGAGGCCGTACTCGGCGCCTTCGAGGGCGGCGACACACTCTTCGAGGGCTGTGCGGGTAGGGTTGCGAGTCCTGCTGTACTCGTAGCCTTTGTGTTGTCCCGGCGCCTCCTGGGTGTAGGTGGAGGTCTGGTAGATCGGGACTATCGTTGCCCCTGTCGCTGGGTCGGGGTCCTGCCCCGCGTGTATCGCACGCGTGGCGAAGCCGCTACCGGCGAAGTCTCTGTTCATCTTTCCTCTTTCTCGAAGGTATGGAGAACGTCTCCACCGTGGTCATCCACTTTGCGAGCGTGTTCGCCCTTCATTCCTGCTCTTCTGGTTGGAAGACGCGGTATGGTCTTTCGAGGTCCTCAGGTGTGGCGCCCGAGTTGGCGAGCAACCACTCGTCGTCGAAGACCTTGGAGACGTAGTTGCGTCCTGTATCGGGCAGGAGGACGACTACTACGGAATTGTCGGGCAGGTTCTTCGCGGCCCGAATCGCCCCGACCACCGCCATCCCGCACGAGCCTCCGACGAAGAGACCTTCATCCGACATCAGGCGGCGGGTCATGAGGAAGGATTCGCGGTCGTCTACCTGGATCACCTCGTCCACCACACTCGGGTCGTGATTCTCCGGATAGAAGTCCTCCCCGACGCCCTCGACGGCGTACTGGTGGATGTTGTCAGGGTCGGAGAATATGGAACCCTCGGGATCGATGCCGACGACCTTTACGTCCTGGCTCTGTTCTTTGAGGTATCGGCCCGTGCCCGTGATGGTCCCGCAGGTGCCCATCCCTGCGACGAAGTGGGTGATACGACCTTCCGTCTGGTGCCAGATCTCCGGGCCCGTCGTCTCGTAGTGAGACAGGGGGTTGGCCGGGTTCTCGTACTGACCAGGCTTGAAGCCGCCGGGGATCTCGTTCGCCAGCTTCTCAGCGACGGCGTAGTAACTTTCGGGGTCATCGGGGGGCGCTGCCGGTGTGATGACGACCTCGGCGCCCATCGCCTTGAGGAGATCCTGCTTCTCCTTGCTCACTTTGTCGGGCATTACGCAGATGCACCGGTAGCCCTTGACCGCGGCGGCCAGGGCGAGGCCTGCTCCCGTGTTCCCGCTCGTCGGCTCGACGACGGTCCCGCCGGGCTTGAGGAGCCCTTCCTTCTCCGCGACCTCCAGCATCTTCAGGGCTGGCCTGTCCTTCACCGAACCGGCGGGGTTGAGGTACTCGGCCTTCGCGAGGAGGGTGGCCCCTATACCCTCGTCGCGTTCTATTCTCCGAAGCCGGATCAGGGGCGTGTTCCCGACGACATCAAGCACACTCTCGAAATAGTCCATGCCGGTAGATTACCATCAGCCGCTCCTCCGAACGCGGCGCACCTATGGCGTATAATCCACGCCCATGCAAGAGAGCATCTGGAAGAGCGAGCGTGTCCCAGGCGAGGTGGAGATCGCTATATGCCGCGCCGGAGAGGGTCCCAACCCCGTTGTCTGCCTGCACGGCATCACAGCCCAGCACAGGGCCTTCAACGCGGCGGCGCGCTACCTCGGGCCCTCGCGCGGTCTCGTCGGCGTTGACCTGCGTGGCCGCGGAAACTCGGACAAACCCGACTCCGGCTACGGGCTCGAAGCGCACGCTGCCGACGTGGTCCGAGTCTTCGACCACCTCGGGCTGGAGAGCGCAGTACTGGTCGGGCACTCCATGGGCGGCTTCGTCGCCCTGAAGACGACCCTCACGTACCCCGAGCGCGTGCGCGCCCTCGTCCTCCTCGACGGCGGCTGGCCCCGCGTCGAGAGCGTGCCGGAGGAGATGACCGAAGAGGAGAAGGAAGAGGCCGCTGCGCTAGAAGAGGGCCTTGCGCGTGCCTTCCGTCGCCTGGACATGACCTTCGAGAGCCCGGAGGACTACCTGAATTTCTGGTTCCCCGGCCAGGGCCTGACGATGGATGACCTGCCGCCCGACCTCGCAGACTACTACCTCTACGACCTCGGTAAGGTCGAGGGCGGCTACCAGCCCAAAGCCTCGCGGACGGCGGCGGAAGAGGACAGTCCCGCGGTCTCAGAGACCAGCCCGACCGTAGAAGAGATGCGCGGTGTTGCTTGTCCCGTCGCGCTGGTCAGGGCTTCGCAGGGCTTCTTCCCCGGCAGCGACCCGCTCATCTCAGACGAGACAAGCGACGTGATGGCCCAGGTACTTGACATTCGCGAGGAGATACTGCTCGAAGGCGCGAACCATTACACGATGCTGTGGCCCGAGTACACACAGATCTGGGCTCCTCGGGTCTTCGATCCACCATTCTGGGAGCGCTGAGCCGGATTACGAGGGCATGCGAGAGGGCCGGAGCGTAGCAACTCCGGCCCTCTCGTGGCCTTAAGGTGCTTCTCTCATCTGGTGGTAAAGATCCAGCCCCTGGCGCTCGACATCGTCAGTCCGGCCAGGTTCATCGCACCGGTGCTGATGATGACCTTGAACATCTTGTTGGACGCAAGCAGCCTTCCCGGGTCGGACGGGTACGCGTCTAGCGTCGCGGTCCTGCCATCTACACTCACCGCCGCGGGCACCC
>DASSJP010000204.1:0-7471 GCA_035691165.1 Rubrobacter sp. | reverse complement strand
CGATGCCCTTGCGTTCGGCCGCGCTGAGATGGCTCACCTAGTACTCTGACCCGAGCAGCCCAGATTCCTCGGCGCCCCAGAATATGAAGCGCACATGGTTGGTCGGCTTGATACCACGTTTCTTCATCTGAAGCGCGATCTCGAGTATGCCAGAGGCGCCCGAGCCGTTGTCGTTGATGCCCGGACCTTCGGGGACCGAGTCGAGGTGCGCGCCGACGACGAGCGTGCGGTTCGTACGGCCACCAGGATAATCGGCGATTACGTTCTTCGTATCTCGGGTCTCGGAGACGGTATTGGTCACGATGTGAACGCTGGTGACGCCCGCACGGGCCAGATTGTAGAGTTCCTCGCCGACCGCGAAGGTGGCGTCGAGCGCTGGAATCTTCGCTGGCGCACCGAGAGTGCCGTTGATCAGGCCGACCCGGTCAGGCTGCCCTTCGTTGAAGATGATGGCCGCCACAGCGCCTGCCGCCTCGGCGTTCTGCACCTTCTCACCGAACGTGCAGGTGCCGCGTTGGATCAGGGCGACCTTTCCAGCCGTCGTCGCCGGGAAATCAGAGGCTTCGCAGTCGCTGTTGGACCTGCCCGCCTCCGCGCCCGGAGGGATGACGATGTCGTTCGTCGGCACGACCTGCCCGGTTACGTCCCCTGACCCCGAATACTCCATGAGATCGTAGTCGGTGCCACGAGTGTAGAGATGGTAGTCCTGCGTCAGCCGTTCGAAGGTCGAAGGGCCGGTCTCCTGGAAGAACGGGAACGTGAACGGCTGTTCCGTGACGGCAATGCCCGCGCGTCGCAGTTTGCCGGAAACGTACTCAGCCGAAGCATCATAGCCCGGCGTGCCCGACGCCCGCGTGCCACCGTTCTCATCGGCGATTCTCTAGAGTTCGTTCTCGTGCTTCATGATTCCTGTGGAGCTGACTGCCTTGCGTAGCTCGGAACTGTCCGTCGCTACAGCGGCCGTGGCGGCTCCTACGACGCAAAGTGCCGCCAACAAGGCAAGCACGAGCGCGACGGCGAGTTTAGTTCGGTGCATAGTTCTTCCTGACTTTCTTCGAGGCTTGTAAACTTGCCCCAGTGAATATCAGACTGCGATGAACCGGCGATGAATCCTGAATGAATCCCCCGTTTTCCCCGTCCGATTGGACAGAGAGACGAGTTCCTGCCGCCTCATCTCTGCCGATACTTCGTCTGGAAGCGGGTTACTTTCCGCTGTTCTTTTGGACATCGGACGCGGCGCGCATAGAATAGGGTCGTGGGACTCGAAGGCGTAGGAAAGTTCTTGATAGGCGGCGCGGTCGTGTTGCTGGCGCTAGGTGGGCTTTTCTTGCTGCTCGGTCGTTTCGGGATAGACAGGCTGCCTGGCGACCTCGTCTTAAGGCGAGGCAACTTTACTCTCTATTTCCCCATAGGGCTCATGATCCTGCTCTCCATCGTCGGCACAATCGTCCTCAACATCGTCTTCCGCCGCTAGAATGCTTACCTCCGAGCTCGACTACGAGCTTCCCGAAGATCTCATCGCCCAGAGCCCCGCCGAACCGCGTGATGCCTCGCGCCTGATGGTCGTTGACGCGAAGGAAGGCACTATAGCCCACCATACCTTCCGCGAGTTGCCACGCTTCCTGCTGCCGGGCGACGCTCTCGTCCTGAACGAGACGAAGGTGCTGCCGGCCAGGATCAAAGCCCACAAACCGACAGGCGGCGCGGTGGAGTTGCTTTTCCTCAGGGACCTCGGTGGTGCGTGGGAGGTCCTCGCCCGACCGAGCAAGCGCCTGAGACCGGGCCTCACGCTCTCTGTCGATGGGGTTCGGCTCGTGCTTCTCGAGGGCCTCGGCGATGGGCACTGGGCCGTATCCGCCCCTGATGTGCCCGGCTTGCTGGAGCGCAGCGGCAGGATGCCGCTCCCTCCGTACATACGGCCCACGCCCGAGACCGAGCGCCGCTACCAGACGGTCTACGCTCGCAACGAAGGCTCCGCCGCGGCACCCACGGCCGGTTTTCACTTTACCCGCCAGGTGCTCGAGGATGCGGAGCGGGCGGGAGCCGGGATCGCGAGGATCACACTCCACGTCGGGGTCGGTACGTTCATGCCCGTAAGGACCGAGAGGCTGGAAGAGCACAAGATGCACGCCGAGTACTACAGCGTGCCGCAGGACGCGGCGCGTATTGTAGAGGGGGCAAGCCGCGTCGTCGCGGCGGGCACCACCGTCGCCCGCACGCTCGAAACCTGGGCAGCGACCGGCGAGCGGGAAGGGGAATCTACGCTCTTCATCTATCCCGGCTACCGCTGGCGGGCCGTGGACACGCTCTTGACGAACTTCCACCTGCCGCGCTCGACGCTGCTGGCGATGGTAATGAGCTTCGGGGGAGAGAACCTGATCAGGGAGGCGTACAGGACCGCGGTACAGGAGCGTTATCGCTTCTATTCGTTCGGGGACGCGATGCTCCTCCTTGGCGGAGGAAGGCAACGGTAGGCGCTCCCGTCTCCATAGAGGTTGTCGCCCGCGACGGCGAGGCGCGCGCCGGCGTACTCAGTACACCGCGCGGGCCCGTGGAGACGCCGGCCTTCATGCCCGTAGGTACGAAAGGCACGGTCAAGGGGCTCACTCCTGGGGACTTGCGGGAAGCCGGGGCAGGCATAGTGCTCGGGAATACGTATCATCTTTACCTGAGGCCTGGCTCGGACCTCATCAAAGAGGCTGGCGGGCTTCACTCCTTCATGGGCTGGGAAGGTCCGATCCTCACCGACTCCGGCGGCTACCAGGTCTTCTCGCTGGCCCAGACGCGCCGCATCTCGGAGGAGGGGGTCGAGTTCGCCTCGGTATACGACGGCTCGGTGCACGTCTTTACTCCCGAGTTGACGACGAGGGTGCAGGAGGAGCTAGGTTCAGACGTGGCCATGGTACTCGACGAGTGCCCGCCGGCCAACGCGAGCCGCGAGTACCATGAGGATTCGCTGCGGCGTACGGCGCGATGGGCGCGGCGGTGCAAAGAGGCGCATGGGAGGGGGGATCAGGCGCTCTTCGGTATCGTGCAGGGCGGGCTGTACCCTGACCTGAGGGAGGAGAGCCTCGGGAGAACCGTCGAGATCGGGTTCGACGGCTACGCCGTCGGAGGCCTGTCTGTCGGGGAGTCGCGGTGGGAGATGCTGCATACCCTCGCTCTCACGGCGCCCAAGCTCCCCGAGGACAAACCTCGCTACTTCATGGGGATAGGGGACCCCGTCGGCATCCTGCAGGTAATAGCGCTTGGGGTGGATATGTTCGACTGCGTGCTCCCGACGCGGCTGGCCCGTCACGGCGCCGCACTTACTCCGGACGGCCGTCTCAACCTGAAGAATGCCAGGTACCGCAGGGATTTCGGGCCGCTCGACCCGGAGTGCCCATGCGAAGCGTGCACCGGCTACAGCAGGGCCTATCTGACGCATCTCGTAAGGGAGAATGAGCTTCTCGGGCACAGGCTCATCACGCTGCACAACGTTAGTTTTGCGCTCGATCTTTGCCGTCGGGCGCGCGGGGAGATACAGGCGGGGTGTTTCGACGCGTGGTCGAGGGCCTGGATCTCCCGCTACCAGGGGTCGGGGACTTCCATTCAAGGGCAGATGAGCTAGAATAACGCTCCGATTGTATGGGTAGTCGTCGAAATAACCTGATCGTGCTGGCACTGGTGGTCGTCCTCCTCGGGGTGGCCGCCTACTTCATCTTCATCAACGAGCCTGTGACCAAGTCCACGCAGCTCGGCCTCGACCTCCAGGGCGGCGTGAGCGCTCAGCTAGAGGGCTCCCAGACCGGCGGCGGCAAGGTGACCCGCTCCGAGATGGTGCAGGCTGCGGACCTGATCCGGCAGCGCATAGACCGTCTTGGCGTGGCCGAACCCGACGTCAGGGTACAGTCGGAGAACCAGATCGTCGTCCAGATCCCCGGCGTGAAGAACCCCGACGAGGTCATCCGTATCATAGGAAGCACGGCCCAGCTTGGCTTCTACCAGGTCCTCGCCTCTGACCCAGGGTTCACCGAGCCTCCACAGTTGGTGTCCGCCGATCAGGTGGACGAGACCGAAAAAGACATCAGGGAGAACCTCAAGGACGACGACGCCTACAAGAAGGGGAAGACCAAGATCTTGTTCGAGGAGACCCCGAGCCCGAAGGGGGACGGCATCTCCGTCATCGGGTACATAGTCCCCAAGAACCCCGGCCTCACCGGTGACTCGCTGAAGCAGAACGGGGCCAACGTCGAGTTCGACCAGAATACCGGGAAGCGTATAGTCAGCCTCGAGCTCACGTCGGAGGGCGGCAGGCAGATGGCGGAACTTACACAGAAGATGTTGAGTGACGCCGTTACGAGCGGGGAGCCAGCGCGGCTCGCCATCGCGCTCGACCAGGATATCCAGAGTGCCCCGACGGTGGAAGAACCGCTGGGACAGAATATCTCGATCTCGAACAACGGTCTTCCCGAAGGTCTCCCCGAAGACGAGGCCAAGCAGCTCGAAACCGTCCTCAACACGGGCGCGCTCCCCGTCAACATGCAGGTCATATCGCAGACGACCGTCGGTCCGACGCTCGGCTTCAGCTCCCTCAAGAGCGGGCTTCTGGCTTCGCTCGTGGGATTCGGGCTCGTGCTGTTGTTGCTTCTCGTCATCTATCGTGCGCTCGGCGTAGTCGCCGACCTCGCGCTGCTCATCTACGCGTTCCTCCTCTGGGGACTGATAGTGATCATCCCGATCACGGTGACGTTGCCAGGGATCGCAGGCATCGTGCTCTCGATCGGAGTCGCGGCTGACGCCAACGTCGTCATCTTCGAGCGCATCAAAGAGGAGATCAGACGTGGCAAGACGCCCCGGAGCGCGATTCAGGCAGGCTACGACAAGGGATACAGGGCTATTCTGGACGGTAACATCACGACCCTCATAACGGCGTTCATCCTGTTCGCCCTCTCCAGCGGGTCGGTTCGAGGCTTCGCAGTGCTGCTCGCTATTGGCGTCGTGCTCTCGATGTTCACGGCCATCGTGATCACACGCGCCCTCCTTGGTATTCTCGGGGACCGCGGCATACACCTGTCACCGACCCTGATGGGGGTCTCGAAGGCCAGTATCGCGCAGACACAGCAGGCGAAGGCGAGGTAGGCTTGTTCGAGAACGTAGACTTCGTCGGTGGCTGGAAGCTGTATTTCTCGCTGTCTGGCATCCTGCTACTCGCTGGCGTCATCGCCATAGCGCTCGGGGGGCTGAACTTCGGGATAGATTTCGAGGGTGGCGCGCAGTTCACCGTTGCCAACGCAGAGCGCCAGCTTAGCGACGCCCAGATCCGCGCCGCGCTACCGGACGACATAGCCGCAGAATCCGTCATAACGACCCTTGGCCAGAACGGCTACGAGGTGCGCACACCCGTCATAAACGGGCAGGAGGAGCAGAGCCAGATCCGCGACTCCCTGAGCCAGGCGTTCAAGGGAGAGGTCAGCGTAACGACCGTGAGCCCCGCTTTCGGGCAGCAGCTCAGAAACCAGGCACTCCAGGCCGTCGTGGCCGCGCTCCTGATCATCGTCGCCTTCATCAGCTTCCGCTTCGAGTTCGCCTTCGCACTGGCCGCGATGGCCGCGCTCGTGCACGACATATTGATGACCGTAGGCTTCTACGCCATCGTGGGCAGGGAGGTGAGCCTCGTGACCGTGGTCGCCGTCCTCACTGTGCTCGGGTATTCGATCTACGACACCATAATCATCTTCGACAGGATCAGGGAGAACGCCCCGACGGTCGGCTACAACAGGCGCCGCTTCGACGAGATGATCAACCGCTCCATCCGCCAGGTCGTGCGGCGTTCGATCTATACTTCCGTCTTCACGCTCATCCCGATTACGGCCCTGCTGATCTTCGGGGAAGCGACCCTGAGCGACTTCGCTTTCGCACTCCTTGTCGGTATCGTCGCGGGAACGTACAGCTCGATCTTCATCGCGTCCCCCGTCCTTTCGCTGTACAAGGCCTGGCGCGCGGGGAAGCTCCAGCTCGCACGCTCGAACTAGGCTCATTGAGATGTCCGACAGTAGCCGCTTCGGTACTCGCGCGGCTTGCACCTTCGTTATCATGTAGGTGGTGCACTAGATAATCGGGAGGTAATTATGCGCGGAACGGTTGGCGAGACGCTGGAGCGATTGATCCTGTTGCAGATAGGGGCCGCGGCCGCGACGCGGGACAAGGTGCAGGAGATCGTGGACTCCCTCATCGAGCAGGGACGCATGGAGCGCGAGGAGGGCCGCAAAGTCGTTGACGACGTGATGACCCGCGCCCGCGAGCGGTCCGCAGGGGCGCGCTCTCTGGTGGACGCTTCGGTGCAACAGGGCCTCAGGAGGGGCGGACTTCCGACAAGGGAGGACCAGGAGGACCTGGTCTTCAGGATCGAGCAGCTGGAGCACAGGGTAAGGATGCTCGAGGACCGTCCTGCTGCGCCGCCTCCCCCGGCGGGTGAACCGGAGCTTCCGCCCGAGCCCAGGGAAGCACCCGAGACACCGCCCGGACTCTAGCGGGCGGACCGTACCAGCGCGTGGCGAACGGAGGGATACCCCCTGCGACACGGTCGGGGAACCTCCGCCGCTTCTCCCAGATCAGCCGCGTCCTGATCCGCCACGGTTTCGGCTTCGTCTTCGACGTCAGGCGCGACAGGAGGGAGAAGAAGGGCCTCCAGGAGTTGCTCGCGCCGAACTTCGGAGTCCGCTTGCGCCGCACCCTCGACGACCTGGGGCCGACTTTCGTCAAGTTCGGGCAGGTCCTCTCCACGCGCTCGGACATTCTCCCGGAAGGCGTCCTCTCCGAGCTCCAGAAGCTCCAGGACACGGCGACACCGATGCCTGCGGGGGTGGCCCAGGAGATTATCGAGGGGGAGCTCGGGGCTCCTGTCGATGAGGTGTTCACCTCGTTCGACCCTGTGCCGCTCGGTTCGGCGAGCATCGGGCAGGTCCACAGGGCCGTGCTGCGCAACGGGGATACGGTGGCCGTCAAGGTGCAGCGGCCCGAGGCGCCGGGCAGGGTCGGGGGAGACCTCGAGCTCATGCGGGAGTTCGCCTCTTTCCTCGACCGGAGGTTCGGACGCAGGCTATTCATTGACGTACGAGGCCTTGTGGCCGAGTTCGAAGTCGTCATCAGGCGCGAGCTCGACTACACCACCGAGGCTGAGAACGCCCGTCGCTTCGCCGCCAACTTCGCAGAGACGCCGGTAATTATCCCTGGGGTATACCTCGAGCTCTCGACACCGAAAGTGTTGACTGAGGAGTACATCGAGGGGACTAGGTTCAGGGACATCCGTCCGCTCCTCCTGACGCCCTCGGAGCGGCGACGCGTCGCCTCCATGGGGGCCGAGGCGATTTTCAAGATGGCCTTCGAGGACGGATTCTTCCACGGGGACCCCCACCCGAGCAACCTGCTCCTGACGCCGGAGGGGGACCTTGCCCTGCTGGATTTCGGCATGGTTGGCTACATGAGCCAG
>DASSJP010000203.1:0-3656 GCA_035691165.1 Rubrobacter sp. | reverse complement strand
GATAATCACGGCCGGGTCCGCGCCCGTCCCCGTCGTTGCGATGGACGCCCCGAGGATGCCGAGCCACAGGACAGGGATGAACTGCCCGAGGGCGGCAGCCCAGAAGAGCCGGCTGCGGCGCACCGTGCGCGGGACGAAGCGAGAGTAGTCCGAGGCGTAGGCGAGCCAGGTGATCCCCCACCCGATCCCGATGGCGGTCATGACCTGGCTCATCGCGGTCCAGCGCGCGGCGCCTGTGGCCTCGCCGGTGTAGCCCCACTGGATTTCGCCGCTACTCCACGCGACGATGGACATGGCGGCGAGGATGACCAGCGTGATGGGCACGGTCCACTTCTCGAAGGTACGGATGGCGTAGAAGCCTAAAGCGGCGAGGCCGACCTGTATCGCCATGAGGACGATCACAACGACGACCTTCGTCGCTGGCGTGCCAGGGACGCCTAGCTTCTCCAGAAGGGCGACGCTCAGGTCGAGGATGATCCAGGTGTTTATGGCGATCCAGCCAGTCGCGATGACTATCTGGAAGAAGGCAGGGAAGTACGCACCACGCCTTCCAAACGCGCTGCGCGAGAGCACCATCTGGGTCACCCCTGTCCTCTGGCCCATCAGAACGAACGCACCGAAGATGGTCACACCGATGGTGTTACCGATGGCGAGGACGATCACAGTGTCCCAGAACCCGAGGCCGAGCACGATCCCAAGAGCCCCAAGTACCCAGTTGATCGGGGCGATATTGGCCCCGGCCCAGATCCAGAACTGGTCCAAAGGCGTCGCGTCTTTGTACTCTTCAGGGACGGGCGTGATAGCGTTGTGCTTCTCGATGTGTACGGCCTCTTCGAGCTCTGCCCGCTCGTCAACGCCGGGTTGTCTGTTCACCACTTCTCCTTTCCCTACCAACGGCTCGCACTATCGGCCCGGCCCGTTGCCCCTCTCGAAGTCAACGACCTCACCCATCAACGTGGCCTCGGGCGGACGGGTCTCCGCGATGACCTCGCCGTCCTTTACGACGAGTGTCGTCGTGGCCAGGCGCCGGATGGCATCCCATTTGTCAGGGGCGTCCACGAGAACCAGGTCGCCTCTATTCCCTTCCGCCAGCCCGTAGTCATCCAGTCCCAACGTCCTGGCTGCGTTCTCCGTCACCATGTCGAAGCAGGCCGTGACCTCATCGCGGCTCGTCATGTGGCAAGCGTGGACGGCCATGTGGGCCGGCTGGAGCATCCCGCCCGTGCCGAGGGGATACCACGGGTCCATGATGTCGTCGTAGCCGAGGGAGACGTTCAGGCCGTTCTGCCAGAGTTCCTTGACCCGGGTGATCCCCCGTCGCTTGGGATACTTGTCGTGGCGCCCTTGCAACGTAATATTGACCAGGGGGTTCGCCACGAAATTGATGTTCGCTTTCGTGAGGAATCCCATGAGCTTGAAGGCGTAGGCGTTGTCGTAGCTTCCGAAGGCCGTGGTGTGGCTCGCTGTTACTCGTTCCCCCATCCCTGTCCGTATGGCCTCAGCGGCCATGACTTCGAGGAACCTGGAGTGCGGGTCGTCGGTCTCGTCGCAGTGTATGTCTATCGGTTTGTCGTGCTTCTCGGCGAGGCGGAAGCTCTCTTTTACGGACTCGACACCCATCTCGCGGGTGTGTTCGTAGTGAGGTATGCCCCCGACGACGTCAGCGCCGAGCGTGAGCGCCTCCTCCATAAGTCCGACGCCCCGCGGAAAAGAAAGCATCCCCTCCTGAGGGAAGGCGACGATCTGGACGTCCATCCAGTCACGCACCTTCTCCTTGACCTCGAACAGGGCCTTCAGGCCCGTGAACTCGGGATCGGTGACGTCGGCATGGGTGCGTACGTGTAGGACGCCCTGGGCCGCCTGCCATCGGAGTAGCTTCGTGGCACGCTCCACGACGTCATCGTGGCTGAGATCCTTCTTACGCTGGGACCAGATCTGGATCCCCTCGAAGAGCGTCCCCGACTCGTTCCACCTGGGCTCTCCTGCTGTCAGCGTCGTGTCGAGATGCACGTGGGACTCGATAAAAGGCGGCGAGACGAGCCGGCCTTCCGCCTCTATCTCGCGTTCTGCCGACCCATCGATCCTCGCGGTGATGCTGCCGATCCTGCCTCCCTCGATGCCAACGTCAACGACCTCGTCACCCAGCCGCGCACCGCGCAGGATCAACTGGTACACGCGCGACCTCCCTCTTTGAAAAATGATGTTTCCCTACTACTTCGGCAGACTACTTTTCACCACGGAATGAGTCAATAGACAGAGGCGTGGTTATCGGGCTCCCTAAGTATGGAATGGCGGGTGAGACCTGTACTCGTGGGCAATGGCTTTGGCTCCGGCGCGCCTGTTTGCGCTGTCGCCGCGCAGGGTTATCTCCGCCCCCACTATGATCAAGGCGAGCCCGAGGATAGCCGCGATGGTGAGCGGCTCGCTGAGCAGGATCACACCGTAGAAGAGCGCGAAGATGGGCGTGAGGTAGTTGCCCAGTGCCGCCCTCTCCTCTCCCACCTCGGCGATGAGCTGGTAGTAGAGCATGAAGGTGAGCGCCGTGCAGAAGAGGCCGAGCACGATCACCGCTATGATCGCGCGCGCCCCGGGTGGATCTCCCGACGCTGCGAAGGCCGCGAACGGTGCCACCAGCATCGCCCCGACGCCCAGCGAGAAGAGGGTCGTCGTGCTCGGCGGCACGTTCTTGTCCCTGTACTGCAGCTTCACGACGAAGCTCGAGATGGCCCCGCTGGCCGCGGCGCCCAGGATGACAAGGACGCCCAGGAGCTGGCTGACCGAGCTGACCGACTGGAGGCCCACGACGAGCGCGACGCCGACCAGTCCCACGATGAGCCCCACGGCCTGGACGCGGTTGATCTCCGCGCTGCGGTCGAAGCGCAGGGCGAAGACGGCAACGAACATCGGCGTCGAGGAGAGGAGCACACCGGCCAGGCCCGAGGGCACGGAGATCTCTCCGACAGAGATCAGGATGAACGGCGTTGCGATGGCGAGCAGCCCGAGAAGGACCGCCGGCAGCGGTCGCCGCAGGATATCTCCCATCATGGCACGCGCCCTACCGCCCTCGTAGAGCACTATAGCAAAGAGCCCGACTGCCCCGATCGCGGCCTGAAAGAATGCGACCTCGACAGGTGAGAAGTCCACGAGCGCGTACTTGATGAGCAGGAAAACGGCGCCCCACAACGCCGACATCAGGACGAGCTGGCCGATCTGGCGCAGCGTCATCGCGGTTCACCCCATCTGATAGAGTCACCAGGCTCCACATAGGGTTCTGCCGAGATCCTGGAAGCGCCGCCCTCTCTCTTTAGGCACGTTGCTCGCACGACACCGTCGAACGGTAGAGACGTCTTTCTCGCTAGGGACGAGGAGAGCGTCGTGGCGTCGGCGGCTTGCGATCATGCGGCGGCCCGACATTCGTCGGTCGGTGAGAGTACGCTGGCGGTCTCGCGCCGGGGTATCGGGTTGGAGAGGACACCCGAAAGGAGGTGTCCCGGCGAAGCGGGACGCGTACCTCTTGCGGCGAGTACCGCGATCGTACCCGAGAGGGCGACCACGAAGAGTGTGCTGGTCCCTTCGCCGCTCAGTAGTCTGCCGATCATCTGTGCTCCTCTCCAGTCTGGATTCTCTCCACCGGGGCCGCCGTGTGCGGCCCCGGT
>DASSJP010000202.1:0-3764 GCA_035691165.1 Rubrobacter sp. | reverse complement strand
CCCGTCGCCCGCCGAGGTGAGGAAGCATCGACTCCAGTACCCTCGGGTCGAGCGGGGTGGTGGCGGCGTTATCCAGGTATACAGGTTCAGCCATGATCGCGCCTAGTTTATCCTAAAGGGCCGAAATGTCAGCCGCAGAGCGCGTTTTCTCAGACTGTGATGGTCGAGGCGACCGCGCCGCCGGGGTCGAGGAGCGCCACCTGGTCTCCCGGCGCAAGATCCAGCGACGTGCCCCCCTCGAACGTGCCGACCACGCGCTCACCGTTGTCATCCACAATGTCAGGAACGCGGCCTATCGACACGCTCTGATCCGGCTGTATCCTGATGTCGCTGTTGATCGTCACGCCCGGCGCGCCAGGGGTGACCTGCGCGGTCTCGGGATCCAGGACCCTCAGGGTAAAGCCCTGCAAATTGACGGGATCCGCGCTTCGGTTGCGCACGGTGAAGAACTCGATGCCGCCTCCCTTTTCGGTCATTTGAACCTGGTCGAGTGTCACGTTCACGTCGCTGGTGTTGTCTTCGACCTCCACCGCGGCCAGGTCGAAGAGAGCCTGGCTCAGAACAGGCCGGGGTACGTATCCCTGAAAGAGGTTGGTTATGACGTACCCGTCGCCACTCGGCGCGAGCATGGCGACAAAAGGTGTGATCCCGACCCCAAGCTGCGCCGCGAGCGTACCGTACTCGCCGGGCTGCAGACTCCTGTCGCCTCCTACCGGCCCAGGCTTGGAGATGTCATAGCTGAAGAACTCGATGGTCGGATACTGTCTACTGAGCTTCTCCATGGAGCCGTTCACCTGCCTGTCCACCGAGAGGCCCTGCGGATAGGAGAGCGAGTCTTCGTCCAGCTTGTAGAACTGGACAACGATCCTCGCCCTGCGCCCGTAAGCCTCCTCGAAGTTGGGCGGTACTGGTTGCTGTGTGTTGAGCGTGAAAGGCAGGTCTCCCGTGCTCTCGGCCTGCCCGGCTCCCACGGCCACGTTGTCCGTCGGGGTCCCGGCAGCAGGCGTGGAAGAACTCTGCGCTGGCGGCGGGGTCGGGGCCTGGCTTTCGTCGCTCCCGCACCCTGCAAAGAGGACAGCAAAAGCGATGAAGAGCGACAGAAACAGCCAGGACCCCACTGGCGATCCTACCTTGCCGTTCCCTCGGATAGACCTCTCCCCTGCAGTTTCCCGGAGATACGGCGCAGCGCCACGGGCCTCCGGATGGATTTGCGCTAAGTTAGCACGGTCGCGAAAACACCGCAACGCGTCCGCGGGGTTCGAGAGAGCCTTCAGTCCAGACCGTTTTCGGCTACCATTCGTGGACCCGCAAAGGAGTGGGTTCACCAGCTACCACGAGGAGAGCCACGTTGCACAACCAGAACAATCCGTACCGTACCCACAGCGCAGGCGAACTGCGCAAGAACAACGTAGGCGAGGAGGTCAGGCTCGCAGGCTGGGTACACAGGCGCAGGGACCACGGGGGTCTGATCTTCATCGACCTGCGCGACCGATGGGGGATCACACAGGTTACGTTCCATCCTGAACGCGCGGAGATCTTCTCCTCAGCCGAGAGGCTGCGGCCTGAATGGTCGATCGCCATCGAAGGCGAAGTGGTGCGCCGTCCTGAGGGCAACGAGAACCCCGACCTTCCGACCGGCGCGATAGAGGTCGAGGCGACCGGGCTGCGGATCCTCAACCCGTCGGAGACCCCGCCATTCGAGATCGAACGCGACAGGCCCGTGGACGAGATGCTGCGCCTGAAGTACCGCTACCTCGACCTGCGCAGGGAGAGGATGCGGGAGAAGATCCTCTTCCGTCATCGCGTGGTCAAGCACATGCGCGACTACCTCGACGAGCGGGGCTTCGTCGAAGTCGAGACGCCCCTCCTCACAGCTTCGACTCCCGAGGGGGCCCGCGACTACCTAGTCCCTGCACGCCTGTACCCCGGCCAGTTCTACGCGCTCCCGCAATCTCCGCAGCAGTTCAAACAGCTCCTGATGGTGGCGGGCTTCGAACGCTACTTCCAGATAGCCCGCGCCCTGCGCGACGAGGACCAGCGCGGCGATAGGCAGCCCGAACACACCCAGCTCGACCTGGAGATGAGCTATACGACGCAGGACGAGGTCCTCGACCTCGTGGAGGTCCTGTACACCGAAATAGTCGAGAAGCTCACAGAGAAACATCTACTCGCCTCTCCTTTCCCACGCCTCACCTACGCCGAGGCGATGGACCGCTTCGGTACGGACAAGCCGGACATCCGCTTCGGCCTGGAGCTAAAGGACGTGTCGGAGATCGCCGCCGACTCGGAGTTCAAGGTGTTCAAAGGCGCGGTGGACTCAGGCGGCTCGGTACGCGGCATAGCTGTCGAAGGACTGGGGGACCTGACGCGCAGAGAGCTCGACGAGCTCACCGCGATCGCAACCTCGGGAGGCGCGAGGGGCCTCGCCCACTTCCAGGTACAGGAGGGCGGCCTGAAGAGCCCGGTTGCGAAGTTCTTCTCGGAATCGCAGCAGGGGACGCTACGCGAAGCACTCGGTGCCAGGCCCGGAGAGTGGATGTTCTTCGTCGCTGACAAGAACCCTGTCGTCTTCGAGAGCCTGAACCGCCTGCGGATCCATTTCAGGGACCGTCTCGGGCTCGCCGACCCAGACGTGCTCGGCATGGCCTGGGTGACGGACTTCCCACTCTTCGAGTGGAACGAGGACGAGGGGCGCATCGAGCCGATGCATCACATGTTCACCATGCCACGCGAGGAGGATCTGCCACTTCTCGACACTGAGCCGTTAAAGATCATCGGCCAGCTCTACGACCTCGTCGCCAACGGGACAGAGCTCGCCTCGGGGAGCATCAGGATCCATCATCCGGATTTGCAGCAGAAAGTCTTCGACGTCATCGGGATCGGACCCGATGAAGCGCAAAGGAGGTTCGGTACGATCCTGACGGCGTTCCGCTACGGAGCTCCGCCGCACGGTGGGATCGCGCCCGGGGTGGACCGCCTGATCATGCTCCTCACAGACCAGCCGAATATCCGCGAGGTGATGGCGTTCCCGAAGACCCAGGCCGCCCGCGACGAGATGATGGACGCGCCAGGTCCCGTCTCCGAAGAGCAACTGAAGGAACTTAACATCTCCCTGCGACGCCGCCCCGAGGGCGAACGCGGCTCCGACCCCGCATCCCGCCCTGGCGAAGGTAATAACTAGAACCATGCACGCCGAGCAGCAGTCTTCCGCCTCTGTGGCCCTCACGTTCGACGATGGTCCCGACCCGCTCTGGACCCCACTCATTCTGGACGCGCTCGCAGAAGCCGGCGCCAGAGCGACGTTCTTCGTCATCGCGCCTCTGGCCAGGATGCACCCCTCCCTCATCGTCCGTATGCGCGATGAGGGGCACGAAGTCGCCTTCCACTGCACGGAGCACATCCGGCACGACGCGCGCACGCGAAGAGAGATCAAAGACGACACAAGAGCGGGGCTCCTGGCGCTGGAAGAGCTCGGCCATACTCCACGGTACTGGAGGACCCCTTGGGCTTTCGTGGTGCCCGCTACCGAGGAGACGGCCAGAGAATTCGGGCTAACGCTCGTGGGATGGACCTCGGATACGAAGGACTGGCGCGGAGACGCTTCAGAGGAGATGCTAGCCAGCGTCGAAGTCGGTCTCGCGGATGGCTCTATCGTGATGCTGCACGATGGGATCGGGCCAGGCGCAACGCGTGAAGGCTGCGCCGAGACAGTGGCACTCGTGGGACCGCTGGTCGCCCTGGCACGCTCCCGCGGTCTGGAGCCC
>DASSJP010000201.1:0-2902 GCA_035691165.1 Rubrobacter sp. | reverse complement strand
TGCCCATCAGGGTGGCGTGCTCCCGCAAAGCGGCGCGGCGGTGTTCGTCCTCGCACGCGTAGGCGCGTGTGGCGGTAATCACCTAGAGTCCTCCTCGCACGAACTCGGCGGCCTGGCGTTCCTGGGTGCGCCGCACCACGTACTGTACGTGCACGCGCAGGGTTGCGTCTTCGTTCTCGACGTCCACTGATTCGACCAGGATCAAATCCCCCAGCCACTGCTGGAGGGCGCCCTGAACGGTGAGCTGCGTGGCGCTTGCGAGGGCGTCGCTGTTGGGGGCGAAGAGGAGCTGCATAACCCCGCTGCCGAAGGTCGGACGGTTGACCCGTTCCCCCGGCGAGGTGAACAGGACCTGTTCGATCATGTCCCTGATGTGGTCTTCTGTTCCGGTCTGGGCCGTGCGGCCCCTGCCGTCGAAGTGGAACGGGTAGTCTATCTGCACCTCAAGACCCCTTCACTCTGACCTGGGTGACGAGTATGTTGAGCCCCGTGCCGTTGGGCGCGCACACGGCCTGGCTGTCCTGCAAAAGCACGGGCACCCCGCCGGCCCTGACCCGCAAAGCGCCCGTGACCCACTGGGCCGTGACACAGGGCGATGGAACCGCCGGCGGGACGGTAAAAGGACAGCCAGCGATCGTATATGGTGCACTCTGGGTCACGATGGGTTGTCCCCCGACCTTCACGCGCGGGTTTGGGACCGTCGGCTGGGCCTGTCCGGCGTGCAGACAGAGAACGGTCGCCCCCTGGTGCAAGAGCATCCCTGGCACGGTCAGATCACCTCCAGTGCGCCGCCGTTTATGGAGACCTGCGGGCCCGTGAGCTTGATGGACGCGCCCTGGCCGTTTGTAATCTCGACGCCCGTTGCGTTCATCACGACCTTCTGGCCGCCCGAGGTCTCCAGGGTGATGCCGCCGATGCCCGGCGTGTCGTCGAGGAGGACGCTGTTGCCGCCTTCGGTCTTGATGAGGGTCTTCTTGTACGGCGGGGCGAGGAGTATGGGCGGCATCTCGGCGGCGGAGCCAAACCAGCAGCCCGACCACACGGGGTAGTCAGGGTCGCCGTGCTCGAACTCGATCCAGACCCCGGCCCCGACCGTGGGCAGCGCGAAGAAACCTACCCCGCTGCCGCCGAAAGGTGCGCACGGCATTGCCCATCCAGTCTCCTTCTCGCCCATCACGTCGGGGACCCTGGCCTTCACGCGGCCCGTCATGAGAGGGTCCTTGTTGTCCGTGACGACGCCGCGGTACTTGCCGTAGAAGGGCTCGCTCATGGCCGCACCACAGGCAGCAGCGCGCCTGTCCCTTCTCTGCTTATCGTGAATTGCTGGGTGTAGGAATCGCGCGCGATCGCGTGCTTCACGCTGCGCACGTAGTAGGTCCCGCCGTAGGATGCGCCCACCCCTCTGACGCCCACCAGCCCGCGCGCCCTGAGCACGCTTCCGTAGCGCACGGTGTCTAGCTCGCCGTTGCCTCTCACGGCGTCGGGGGCGTTCGTGGCCGTCGCGAGGGCTGTGATGGCGGCACTGATGGGATTCTGGTTCGCCGTCTCGCGCAATAGTGTCTTGCGTTTCGCGGGCGCCGGGCTCGCAGAGAGCGGGGGTATCTTCAGGGAAGGTAGAGAGGGGATGGGGAGGTTGATCTTCGTGATCGGCTCCGTGATCGAACCCTTCGGGCTCTCTGCCGCGAGGGCGTCGTTCGTGAAGTTGAGCCGCTTGACGTTGGTAAAGAAGCCCATCCCGAGGCTCAGGGCAGGCTGCGGGAGGCCGGCCCTTATCTCCGGCCCGAAGTACGCGCGGTTGACCCCGAAGGTCACGGGCTCGATGTAGAAGACGAAGCCGTTGCGCTTGGCCATGCGCTCGATGAACTTGAGGTCGGTCTCGTGCTGGCGGGGGATACGCTGCAGCTCTATCGGCACGTCCGTCGTCGGGGTCGCCTGCGGCACCAGTCCGTACTGGCCGTAGGCGGCGATGAGCCTGCTGAAGATGACGAAGTCCGGCTGGTTCTTGTACTCCTCGTTCTTCTCCTCCAGGTCGAGCACCTGGCGCAGGTCCCTGCCCATAACCGTGAGCGTCGAGGTGCCGGGTTCGTCGCCCGGCGCCAGCTGGTGGTGGGCGACGATACCGTCAATGAGGACCTCGGGGGTGATGCCGAGTGCGACCCCGATTACCACCCTGTTGAAAGGGTCGAAGACGCCGCTCTTGAGCAGGCTGTAGTCTGCGGCCTTGTCCTTGCCGAGGGTCAGGGTGATCTTGAACCCGTCGCCCGCCTCCGAGTCGTTCGTCACCTCGACCTGCGAGAGCGAGTTCATCACCTCGCCGGAGGCCGGCAGCGGCACGGTCCCCCCGACGAGGAGGATCAGACGTATCCCGAGTTGGCTGGCTAGCATGGTCTCCTCACGAGAAAGGCAGTCCGACTTTGAAGGTGCGCCCGACTTCTTCGGTCAGCTCTTCGGGGCGCAAGACGTTGTTGGTGTCGCAGATCCTCCAGAACTGCTCGGGGTCGCCGACGTAGCGGGCGGCGAGGTTGTCGAGCCTGTCACCCTGCACGACGGTGTGCTCCGCGAGCGTCGTTATCGCCGTTCCCGAGGGCAGAAAACGCCGCCTCTTGTACGAGACGATCCGCGGCTCGCCCCTGCTGTTCTGGACCGTCATCTTCACGGTCTCTACTTCCTGGTAGCGGCTTGTGGGTTCGAACATAGCTTCACCCTCCTATACCGAGAGTAGACGAGCCGAGCGACGAGACGTTGCCAACCCCGCCTATCGTCGCCATGACCTCTTTTAGTACCTGGTGCGCCATGGACAGGGCGCCGCCCACGCTGACGAGCCCGAGGTCCTGGTAGGTGAGCACGCTCATGGAGAGGCTGACCGTCGCCCTGATGGGGTTCAGGTTGGTGTCGAAGAACT
>DASSJP010000200.1:0-2600 GCA_035691165.1 Rubrobacter sp. | reverse complement strand
GGTCGTGCGTAGGTGAGCGCCCCGCCGAGACTCCTCCACGTCCTCAGCTCCCGGTTTCGAGCGGGTCGACGCGATCGGCTCCTACCGCTGGAATCCCATTCCTCGGACCTTCGCCGAGCTGCTGATCGACTGCGAGGCGGATCGGATCCTCCTGGCGGTGCTGGTCGAGATGCTGCGGCAGGGCGACGACAGGTCGCCGTAGGGACCTTCGCACTGGGCTAGCGGGGCATTCGGTCAGGTATCCAGAAGGCTCCGACAGACCCTGCGAGCCATTTCCCTACAGGTCTCGCCACTCTCAGGTGTTGACTTCCGAGACGGGCAAGGTGGCTCGGCTAGTCCGGAGGAGACCGGACGGCTGTTCGGCATCAAGGGCCGATGGATCGGTACCCCGAGGTGAAAGGAGTGATCATGAGCACGAAGGCGGGAACCATCGGGGTCTCAGGTAGGCCGGCGCGGTTCACGCTTTGGACCGCGGTCGTGTCCGTCCTTGCGACCGCGGCCCTGATCATGAGCGCGGTGGCGCTCGCCGTGGCGACCCGCAGCGATGGCTCGGCGACAAGTGTGGCCGGCAGCGGCACGCGCGAGGCTGCGGGCGTGGGATCGCAGTTGTGGGACGCGGGCAAGCTCGAGGCGATGCAAGGCCGAGTGCTCGCCGAGGCCGTCCGGGCCGAGGGGGTCGGCACCCCCTGGGACGCGGGCAAGCTCGAGGCCATGCAGGGCCGCGTGCTCGCCGGGTGACTTCATCCACTCGTTCGGCTGTTCCCCAGGCCCCCAAGGGTGAGCTGCGTGAGGGCGGCTCGCATCATGGGCCGTCCGGATCGCCCTCTACAGGTCTCGCCGCTCTCAGGTGTTGAATCTTCCGAGATGAGCGAGGTGGCTCGGCTACGACGGAGGTCGGAGGTTCACGAGGGGTGGATGCCCCCCGGACAGGAGTTGCCGAGCTTCGAGGCGTTCTTCGAGGACGAGAAGGACCGTCTGCTCCGCGTGCTCTCGGTGATCACCGGAAGCCGGGGCGAAGCCGAGGACCTCGCGCAGGAGGCGTTCACCCGCATGTTCGAGCGTTGGGATGAGGTCGGGCACATGGACGATCTCGCCGGCTACCTCCATCGGACGGCTATGAATCTCTTCCGCCGCCAGTACCGGCGAGCGCGGGTCGCCCTGAAACGCGCCGCTCTCTCAACACCCGAGCAAGACGTGTTCGAGGCGGTGGAGGAAAGGGACGTCGCGACACAGGCGCTGGCCCGGCTCACGCCGCGACAGCGTGCCGCGCTCGTCCTGACGGAGGCGCTCGGCTACTCCGGTGAGGAGACCGGCCGGCTGCTCGGCATCAAGGCGTCAACCGTATGGGCGCTCACCCATCAAGCACGAACCGCATTGAAGGGAACCCTGGAGGCAACCGATGCCTGAGATTCGCCCACTCCTCGAGCGCGTGATGGGCCGCGTCGAGCTGCGCCCGTTCACGCTGGAAGGATTCCACGACCGACGCGACCGCAAGCGCCGGGACCAGCGCATCGCCGCCGGCGTCGTCGGGATCGCGGTCTTCGTGGCGGTGATGTGGGTACTCGGAACCCGAGTAGGACAGGACACGACCGCTCCCGCCGATCAGCCAACGGGCGACCCTGTGCGGACTACTGCGGAGGATGTCGCCACGGACTTCCTCTACGCGACTGCCTCTTACAACACGGATCAGGCCGTCATGCTCCTGGCCGACTCCGTGAACCTCTCTGGGTTGAGGTTGGGTATGGATATCGGAGAGTTCCGACGGTTGCTTTCCTTCAACGAAGCCACGGGCTTCCAGATCATCCCCACATCGTGTGAGGAAACGGGTAGCTCAAGCTATGGCACGTACGTCCGTTGCATGTTCGATTTCCACGCGCTTCGATCTGAAGCCGTCGGACGGGGGCCGTATAGCGGCAGCTACATCGATGTCCTCGTCCATGACACCCCTCAAGGTTGGGGGGCGATCCGTGAGGTGTCGGGGTATCTGGAGACCGCGAAGTACGGACCTCAGATGTGGGAGCCGTTCGCCGCCTGGGTCTCCACGAACTACCCGGAGGACGTCGCGGTGATGTATCCGAACGACAACCTCCCCGCCGCGGTGACGTACACGAACCACAACCTCCAGAACGTCAGGCTCACCCCGCGATCGATCCGGCTTTGGGAGCAGCACACACGTGAGTACGTGAAGGCGGTGCAGCAGGGAACCGCTTAGTGACACCTCGATGCTGAGAAGCCCGGTTCCCCATAGGGGGCGGTCTCAGGCCCCGCCTGATCGAGGAAGAAGGATCTGGACCCTGGGCGCTCACACAGGGTCCCCGGTCCACTCTTTTCATGCACCGAGGCTCCCAGGCCGGGGCGTCACTGGGTCCTCCCCGAGGATGACGACGCTTCGTGCACCGCCCCGTAGGTTCGGCACGCGGACGGCTGAATGGAGGGATCGACTCCGGTGGGTCGACGCGTCGATTCGTTCGTGGCAGGACGCGGGCGAGCTCGCGACCACCCTCGGCGTGACGGTCAGTCTGCGGTGGCCGCGGACGGTCGTCCGGCAACATGCGGAGAGCCCGGCGAAGGCTCGCCGCCCCGAGGGCTTGGGGGCGGGG
>DASSJP010000199.1:0-13809 GCA_035691165.1 Rubrobacter sp. | reverse complement strand
GTCCATCGGCGAGCATCCCGAGCATCGTCACCCGGATCGGATCTGAGAGCGCTCGTCCCAGGGCAACGAGCCGTCCGGCGCGCTCTCCCCCAACAACCTCCGTCGTCATGGACGCAGGAGTACTTTTCTCCTGAAGAACGTTCAGTTGCCGTCGCGCCACGGCTACCGCACCTCTGGTTTACGGGCCCTGATAAAGGCGCTCGCCACAGGGACCGCGCGCAGAGCCTCGACGTCTTCGCCGGCGAGACCTGAGATCTGCTCCGTAGGATACGTGTGGGTGACCTCCACGGCGACCTCCTCGAAACCGGCCTCGGAGAGAAGCGTCTCGTACTCGCTCTTCTCAAGCGCCCCCGAGATGCACCCTGACCATAGCTCGACGCTCCGCACGACACCAGGGGGCAACATGTTCTTTTCGCCGAGGAACACCACGTCGGAGACAGCGAACCGGCCTCCCGGTTTCAAGACCCTGAAGGCCTCGGAGATCACACGCTGCTTCTCCGTGGAGAGGTTGATGACGCAGTTGCTTATTACAACGTCCACGTGCCCGTCAGGCAATGGCACGGCCTCGATCTCACCCTTCAGGAACTCCGCGTTCTCCACCCCGGCCTCCGCCTGGTTCCTGCTGGCCAACTCGAGCATCTCATCGGTCATGTCCAGACCATATGCCTTGCCCCCAGGTCCCACCCGCTTCGCCGAGAGAAAGACGTCGATCCCGCCACCGCTGCCGAGGTCGAGTACGACCTCACCCGGCGAGAGCGTCGCCAACGCTACCGGGTTCCCGCACCCTAGCGAAGCGTCGGCGGCGAGCTGCGGCAGCTCACCCCTCTCAGCCTCGGAGTAGCTCCCACAGGTCATGTCCACCTCGACCGCAGCCCGCTCCCCAGAATCCGCCACCCCGCAACAAGACGCGCCGCTTCCACAACACGAACCGCCATCCTTCGCTTCCCCGAGCACACTCCTCGCCGCCTCGGCGTACCGTTCCCGAACCTTCTGCTTGACGCCATCGTCCATATCCACTCCTCATATCAAGAAAACTTGATCCAAGTATAGATCAAAAAAAGTCGATGTGTCAACGATCGGCCAGGAATTACCAGGACGGCAACAACTCTCCAGGTGTTGGATCTCACAAAACTCGCACCCAAGAAGCCCGCTCAACCGCGCAAACGAGCCGCAAACATCCGCCACCAGCCCACCAGCACACTGACCTACTTAAACATGAACCTGTAGTTTATGTTTATACTCGACGTATACTACAAGTTTACGTCACAGACAGAATCGCCGTCGAGCACTCCTTTTAGAAATTGCCTGCAAATCAGCGTAGTTTACATCGCAGCATAGACCGCAGGTTTAATGTTGTGGAGATGCTGGGCCGAACTCTGTACCACCGTTGACGCTAGCCCACTGGCGGGCGGAAAGACCCCAGAGGGCGATGAAGCCTGCTGCGGCGGCTTCGTCGAAGGTACTATTAGGGTCGTAGGTGGCGAGGTCCTTGCTATAGAGGGCGTTCGGGGCTGCACGGCCCACGATGGTGTTATTACCCTTGTAGAGTTTGAGGCGTACGTTGCCTGTTACGGTCTTCTGCGTCTCTGTGATAAAGGCGTCGAGGGCGGATTTGAGGGGGGTGAACCACAGGCCCTCATAGGTGAGTTCGGCGTAGCGTTGTTCGACGGTCGTCTTGAAGCGGAGGACATCTCTGGTGAGGGTCAGGGTCTCGAGTTCGCGGTGGGCGGCAATGATGGTCAGGGCTGCGGGTGACTCGTAGATCTCACGGCTCTTAATCCCGACCAGGCGGTCCTCGACCATGTCGATGCGGCCGACGCCGTTTGCCCCGGCGACGGTGTTCAGCTCGGCTATTAGTTCGACCAGTGATAGTTCTTCGCCGTTGAGGGTCGTCGGCAGGCCTTCTTCGAAGCCGATCTCGACGTACTGCGGCTCGTCAGGGGCGTCCTCGGGGGAAGTCGTCAGTTCGAAGACGTCTTCGGTGGGTTCGTGGTCTGGGTCTTCCAGGGGACCGGCTTCGATAGAGCGCCCCCAGAGGTTCTCGTCCACGCTGTAGGGGGAATCCTTCGTGGTTGGGACGGGGATGCCGTGCTCCTTGGCGTAAGCCATCTCCTCAGGGCGGCTCATGTTCCAGTCGCGGACGGGGGCGACAACGGTCAGGTCGGGGGCGATCGAAGCCGTCGTCACGTCGAAACGGACCTGATCGTTGCCCTTCCCCGTCGAGCCGTGGGCGATGTGGGACGCCCCAACCTCGCGCGCCGCCTCGACGAGCTTCTTCGCTATGAGCGGGCGCCCCAGGGCCGTGAACAGTGGGTACTTCCCGCCGTAGAGTGCGTTCGCCTTTATCGCGGGGGCGACGTACTCGTCAGCGAACTCCGCTTTCGCGTCGCGCACGAAGGCCTCGGCGGCGCCTATTTTGATCGCCTTCGCTTTCACGTCCTCGGCGGGCTCTCCCTGGCCGAGATCCAGGTACAGCGCATACGGCACGGCTCCCTGCTGCTCCAGCCACTTGACGCAGACCGAGGTGTCCAGTCCGCCAGAGTAGGCGAGTACGACTTTCTTCCCTTCCAGCATGATTCCTCCTGAAATGTATCTATGGCACTTCGAACGTTTCGCCGTCGGAGGGGATCTTCACGTGTGAGACTAAAGATTCCTCGCGCAGCGCATCTTTGAGCTCGTCGCGTGTGAGCAGGCAGTGGTTGATCGCCTCCATGTGCACGGCGACAACCCGTGCATCAGGCAAGGCGCGGCACACCCTGACCACGTCATCTGCGGTCATAGTGATGGGATCACCTTCCACGAACCGCGCCGCGCCGGCGTTCACGACGACCACATCGGGGCCGTGGACGTTCAGAGCTTCCTCCACCTCCGGGCACCAGATCGTATCCCCCGCTATGTAGAGACCAGGCGAGTCTTCATTTCCCACAACGAAGCCTGAGACTGGAGCCATGCGGCGTCCGATCTCACCGGGGCCGTGCCGTCCACCTGTACGCGTGACGCGCAAACCTCTCCACTCCATCTCGTCGTGGACAGATATGACCTGATGGAAACCTGCGGCTCGTATTTTCTCCCCATCTTCCGGCTGACACAGGATGGGGGTTTGTTTGGGGATGAGATCCCGCGCCCTCCCATCCCAATGGTCGTTGTGGGTATGTGTGACGAGCACTGCGTCAATCTCTTCAAGCAGAGCCAACGTCTCCTCTTCGTCGAACGGAAGGTCCACCAGTGGATTGCGCCGCTGGTTTGGAGTGTTGGCCACGGGCTCCGCGGCCCCGGCAGGAGCCAGCATGGGGTCCACCATGATCTTTAGACCACCCGCCTCGAAGACGAACGTCGCGTGCCTGAGGAACGTGATCCGCACTCCCACGCTCATCCTCCCTCTCGTACTTCGTGTCCATGTTCGCGCAGAGTACCAATGGCGAGATCTAGTTGCGCTTCTCTGACGAGCACGTAGTCTGTGTCGAAGGTAGAGACGGCGAAGATGCTCGCGCCTGCCCCTGCCAGTGGCCCCGCCACCGAAGCCAGAATACCGACCGTCGAGAGATCGAACGGTCCCTCTAGCTTCAGCGCGCGCCAGCCTTTCTCCTGAGAGATGCTCTCAGGTACGTTTTCCTCAGGGCAGACGATAGAGAGCTCATCTTCCGTACGCGTTACGGAGAAGAAGGAGGCTCCGGTCGCCCACGCCGTGATCTCCGCCCCGGCATCCAGACGACAGACGGCAAGATGCCCTTCGAGCACCTTCAGGGAGAGTGTCGGTTTCGTCGCCGCGGCGTCTTTGAGGTCCGCACTCATGGTCCATGCGCCATCGGAGAGATGCAGCTCCCGGAAGCCGGCGCGCCTGTAGAGTTTGATCGCCTGGTTGTCCTCCTCGACGCTCAGGCTCAACGACCCGAACCCCTCGGAACGCGCCGTTTCCATGATGGCGCCGAGCAAGACTTCACCCGCACCTGTCCCTCTTCGGTTCGGGACTACGGCGATGGAGATCTCCGGGGTTACGGCGTCTACGAAACCGAAGCCGGGATCTTCCGGCGGCATCAGCCTGTACCATGCGGCACCGACCTTCGCACCATCATCGGGATCATACGCTATAACCGCCGCATCTCCCGGCCTGCCCCAGCCATCGACATAGTGGGCGAGCTCGGGTTTAGAGAAGACTTCTTCTCTGGGAGGCTTCGGGCCTTCTGGCCGCCAGCAGGCAGCCTCGTAGAGCATGTCCCACAGAAACTCTACGTCCTCCGTCTCGGCAGGCAGGGCCCGGTAGACGGTTCTCTCGCCCGCCGCCTTCACCTACTCGATGTTACCGGCTGGCCGCGTCTTCGCCCGGCAGACGTCGGCGATGAGGTTGGCCACCTCGCCTGCGGCATGGTTGTCGGGCGTGATCGCCAGCACCGTGTCCTGGCCTGCGATGGTGCCTACGATCTTGAGCCCCTTCACCCGGTCGAGGACGCTGGAGACGGCGCCGGCCGTCCCGTCGCGGGTATGGATGACGACCTGGTTCTGCGCCGGCACGATGCCGAGGACGAAGCTAGGGAGGACTTCGATCCCTGCGGAACCGGGATTGTGCGGCAACGCCAGGTACTGGTGCGCGACCTTGAGTACGCCAAGCTCGGCGAGGTCGCGGCTGACGGTAGCCTGCGCGACCTCGACACCCTCGTCCGCGAGCGCCGCAACGACATCCTGCTGGGTGCCGAGGTCGCGCTCCGAGATCAATCGCAGTATCAGGTCCTGCCTCGTCGTCTTGTCCACGTGTGCGCTCGTCGCTCCCAAAACCGTCCTCCTACTTGAGATGCCCGAGCCCGAGGTCCTCCTCGTAGCCGAGCGCCAGATTCATGTTCTGCACAGCAGCCCCGGACGCACCTTTGAGCAGGTTGTCCACGGCCGAGAAGAGCAACAGCTTCCCGGCCCGACCGTCTACCGCAGCCGAGAGCCTGCACCTGTTGGTGTTCGCCACGTGCGCGACGTGCGGGTACTCCTCCCGCGCCTCGACGAACGCCCAGCCTTCGTAGTCCTCCGCGTACCAGCCAAGGACCTCCTCAGCCTCGGGCACATCCTCCACATCGACCACTATGGTCTCGAGCTCCCCGCGTGTTATGGGGATGAGGTGCGGTACGAACGTCACGTCAGGCACCTCCCCAACGCGCCTCAACATCGCCTCGATCTCCGGCGTGTGCCTGTGCCGCGGCGCCCCATAGGCGTTGGCGCTCTCGTTCACGCTGACGAAGTGCGTCTTCACGCTCGGCTTCGCCCCGGCACCACTCACCCCCGAGAGAGCGCTGATCGTCACGGAGCGTATACCCTCAATCCGTTTGACGACCGGCGCGAGCGCCAGAATAGCCGCAGTCGGATAGCATCCCGGATTGGCAACGAGCCGTCCCACCGCCGCTCCAAATACTTCGGGCAATCCATAGTGCGCCTCCACGAGAAGCTCTGGCGCCGGATGCTCCCCGTACCACTCTCCGTACAGGCCCTCATCCTGCAGCCGGAAGTCCGCGGAGAGGTCGATGACCAGATGAGTCCCGTTCCTGAGCAACTCCTTTACCGCCCCGGCGCTCTCGCCGTGCCCGTACGCCACGAAGGCCACGTCGATCCCGCCGGCCTCGATCTCCTCCGGAGCTACATAGGCCCCCTCGACGGCGAGCTGCGGATAGACGTCACTGATGCCAAGCCCCGCATACCCGCGCGACGCAACGCTCATCGCCCCAACCTCAGGGTGCCCCGCGAGCAGCCGCACCAGCTCGACCCCCGCATACCCACTACCGCCAAACACGCCTACCTTCAGTCCCATGCAGCCCATTGTAGTTCCTTCGGATATTTATTCAAGTTTCTGCATATATTGGTTGACTCCCTCGCACGCGGGTGCGACAATAGCACCCCGTGATGAATAAAGATTCAACAATCAGAATAAAATCTCTCTCCGGTGGCGCGGCGTCTCCGTCCGGCTTTGTGGCGGCTGGGGTCGTATGCGGGGTGCGGAACTCTGGGAGGCGGGATCTTGGCCTCCTCTTTTCCGGGCTTCCCTGCGAAACAGCGGCTGTCTTTACCCGCAACGTGGTCAAGGGCGCGCCGCTCGCCGTGACGCGGGAGGCCGTAGAGTCGGGTGGCGTTCGCGCGGTCGTGGCGAACAGCGGAAACGCCAACGCGGCGACAGGAGAGCGGGGCATCGAGGACGCCTATAAGATGCAGGCGCTCGCTGCCGAGTCGCTGGGCATCGAGGCCGGAGAGGTGGCAGTAGCTTCAACCGGTGTCATCGGGGTGCATCTGCCGATGGAGAAAATCGCGGGTGGCATACAGGCGGCCTCCGGCGAGTTGGGTGAGAGCGGAGCGGGCTTCGCTGAATCCATCCTCACCACCGATACCCGTCCGAAGGAAGCGGCTGTGCGGGTAGAAGTTGGGGGCAGGACGGTCACCGTTGGCGGGACGGCGAAGGGGAGCGGCATGATCCACCCGAACATGGGCACCATGCTCGCGTTCCTGACCACCGACGCCGCCATCGAGAAAGACTGTTTGCAAGAGACACTTAGCCAGGTCACGGAGCGCACGTTCAACCGCGTCACCGTGGACGGCGACACCTCGCCGAGCGACATGGCCCTCCTCATGGCGAACGGGGCCGCTGGCAACGAGCCGCTCACGCTCGACTCGCCCGACTATCCCGTCTTTGTGGAGGCTGTCGAGAGCGTGGCGCGGGAATTGGCCAAGGAGATCGCGCGCGACGGCGAGGGGGCGACCCGGCTCATCGAAGTCGTCGTCGAGGGCGCGGTGAGCGAGGAGTCCGCCGCGGCGCTGGCGAAGAGCGTCGTAGGGAGCAGTCTTGTCAAGGCTGCGGTTTTCGGCGAGGACGCCAACTGGGGACGTGTGATCACGGCCATGGGTTACTCCGGTGTGGATTTCGATCCTGACGGAGTAGAACTCTGGTTCGGTCCAGTCAAGGTATTCTCCGGTGGAGAACCCGTGCCGCATGAGGAAGCAGAGGCCAACGCGACGCTCGCCGCGAAAGAAGTCAGAATCACGGCGCGCCTTGGCGAGGGTGACGCTTCGGCTATCGCCTGGGGCTGCGACCTCAGCTACGAATACGTCAGGATCAACGGGAGCTACCGGACGTGAAGCCAATCGTGATCAAAGTCGGAGGCGGCGCCCTGGCGGGAGGAGCGCTCGAGGACCTCCCTGATCTCTTGTCGGCGGGTCACAGGGTCGCCATCGTGCATGGTGGCGGCGTCCAGCTCACCAGGATGCTCGACGCGCTTGGGATCCCCACGCGATTTCACGCGGGTCTCAGGGTGACGGACGAGAAGGCGTTGGAAGTCGCTGAGATCGTACTCGCCGGTGGCGTAAACAGGACACTCGCGCGCGGGCTGAACGCTATCGGGGTGCAGTCTGCCGGTATCTCCGGGACAGATGGGCCGACGCTACTTGTCGAGCCGGTCCCCGATCTTGGGCGGGTAGGGAAGGTCGTGCGGGTGGAGCCGCATCTCGTCGAAACCTTGTGGGCCGGCGGGTTCGTCCCCGTCGTCGCGCCGCTCGGGCTCGGCCCCGAGGGTGCGTACAACGTCAACGCCGACATGGCCGCTGCGGCGCTCGCCATCGGGCTCGGGGCTGGCAACCTGTTCCTGCTCACCGACGTGGACGGGTTGCTCGAAGACGGCGAGACAGTGGAGACGCTCGCTCCCGATGAGTGCGAGGGCTACGTCCGGAGCGGTCTCGCTGCGGGCGGGATGGTGCCCAAGCTGCGTGGTGCGGCCGAGGCGGCGCGAGGCGGGGTTGAGGCAAGAATCATCAACGGCAACAAGAAAGGCGCGCTCGCGGCGGCTATCGCCGGCGAGCAGGTTGGAACTCTCATATCCGAAGGAGTCGCGGCATGCAAGCAGTAATGGAGACGTACAAACGCCTCGGGATAGCGCCCACGAGCGGCGAAGGAAGCTGGCTATTCGACGACGATGGCAACCGCTACCTGGACTTTATCGGGGGGATTGCGACGAACTCTCTGGGCCACGGCCACCCTGCGCTCGTCGGGGCGATACAGGAGCAGGCCGGGAAGCTCATCCACTGCTCCAACCTGTATGAGATACCGCTTCAGGCCGAGGTCGCAGGGATGCTGACAGGCGCGACGGACTTCGACAGGGTCTTTTTCTGCAACTCAGGAGCCGAGAGCGTCGAGGCGGCGATCAAACTCTCGCGCAAGTACGCCCACGACAACTACGGTCCCGAAAAGCACGAGGTCCTGACGTTCTCGAAGTCGTTCCACGGCCGCACCTACGGCGGCCTGACGGCGACGGCCCAGCCCGCGCTCCAGGAAGGCTTCGGCCCGATGCTGCCCGGAATTGTCCACGCCTCCTTCGGCGATCTCGATGCCGCGAAGGCGATGGTTGGCCCGCAGACAGCAGCCGTGCTCGTCGAACCCATCCAGGGCGAGGGCGGCGTGAACGTCGCACCTGAAGGCTTCCTCCAAGGGCTGCGCGAGCTGTGCGACGAGCACGGTGCCCTCCTCATCTTCGACGAGGTCCAGACGGGTGCCGGGCGCACGGGTCACCTGTACGCCTACCAGGGAACGGGCGTCGTCCCCGACGTGCTCACGAGCGCCAAGGGCCTCGGGGGCGGCTTCCCCGTCGGGGCGATGATGGTCAAGGAGGAGTACGCAGCGCTAGGACCAGGGAACCACGGCTCCACCTTCGGGGGGAATCCCCTGGCGATGGCCGCAGTCAAGGCGGTGCTCGGCGTGGTGAACGACCCGGCCTTCCTCGAAGAGGTGCGTTTCAAGGGGACCGTTTTGAGGAACGCGCTGGAGAAACTCGCGGAGCGTGTACCAGGCGCGGAGGTTCGGGGCGAGGGCCTCTTGCTCGGGCTCGACCTCGCCGACGCGGCCCTCGCGCGGGAGGTCTACGTGCACTGTCTCGATGAGGGCGTTCTCGTAAATCTGGTGGGAGGAACGACCATACGTATGGCGCCGCCGCTCACCGTCACCAGAACGGAGGTACGAGCTGCGCTCGATACCTTTCGAGGCGGCGTTTACGAGTCGATGAGCGCCATGGAGTCCGTGCCCGAGGCGGCGGTAGCGTGAGCGTGGTGATCCCCGACCTCCAGAACGCCCCGCCTCCCCCGTCTCCCCTCTCGGGCCGCGACTGCCTCACGCTCGCTGAGTACACCCCTGAAGAAATTACCCTGATCCTGGACGAAGCCATCCGCATAAAGACTCTCCAGAAGAGCCGCATTCCGTACAGGCCGCTTCGCGGGCGCACGCTGGCTATGGTGTTCCAGAAGCCGTCCAACCGCACCCGTGTCTCCTTCGAGGTCGGCATGTACCAGCTCGGCGGCCACGCGCTCCATTTGAGCCCGGAGGAGATCCAGATCGGCAAACGCGAGACGCCCTCCGACACGGGCCGCGTCCTCGCCCGCTACATCGACGCCATCATGGTGCGCACCTTCGACCACGGGGACCTCGAAGAGCTGGCCGGTGCCGCCGATGTCCCCGTCATAAACGGCCTCTCCGACACCCACCACCCGTGCCAGGCGCTCGCCGACCTCATGACAGTCCGCGAGGAGCTAGGAACGGTGGAGGGAGTCAAGATCTCCTACGTCGGCGACGGCAACAACGTGGCCCACTCCCTCGCCATAGCCTGCGCCCTTACCGGCGCCGAACTGACCATCGCACACCCCGAAGGCCACAGTCCCGACACAGAGATAGTCGAGTTGGCAGGGACTCTGGGGGCGGCACCGCACCTGACAGAAGACCCGCGCGAGGCAATGCAGGGTGCCCGCGTCGTCTACACCGACGTGTGGGCCAGCATGGGACAGGAGACAGAGGCCGAGGAGCGCAAGAAGAAATTCGCTCCCTACCAGGTCGATGAACAGCTAATGGACCTCGCCGCAGAAGACGCCATCTTCCTGCACTGTCTGCCGGCGCACAGGGGCGAGGAGGTCAAGGCTGAGGTCATAGACGGTTCGAGGAGCCGCGTCTTCGACCAGGCAGAGAACCGTTTGCACGCGCAGAAAGCGTTGTTGTATTTATTGATGGGTTGATCGCACACCATGTGGTGGCGGTTCGCGAACCGCCCTTACAGAACCGCCACCACATGATCCGGCCTATCGCGAGACGGCCCTATACGAACGGACCTTCCTCTGAGGCTTGAGCTCCACGATCACCCATCCTCTGGTCTGGCCTGTGGAGTAGGTGATCATTACGAAAGCGAAGACGGTCTCATTGTGGAAACTCAACCCGCGTATTACGCCCTCGTCGCCCTTCTCGACCCCGAGCGCTGGCACATCTTCAGGGATGGAGATACGATCATACTCCTGATAGCGAAGACGCCCGCTTCGCGTCGCAGTAGTTTCCACTTCGGACCTCCTCCGGGTTGCTCAGACCCGCAATTTAGTCGCGCGACCACGGATGGATCTTTGGCCCGATGTAGGAGATTTCGAAGAGAACAGCGGCCCTGGTAGGGACATCCACTGGCCGACGCACACTGAGAAGACCTGTATCAGACTAATCCTTCGCGGTGGTGACGAGCGGGCTCACGATGGTGGTGGGGATGCGGCGGCGGTGGTCCACCCAGCCCTCGTCCACCTTGCTCAGGACCTCCGCCAGCCCGAGGGCGACGAGGAGTTTGATCACGGGCCACGCGGGGTCGAACTCGCCGCGGAAGGCGGAGAGCTTGGCCGAGGCTGGGCGTGCGTGATGGTTATTGTGCAGGCCCTCCCCGAAGGTTACGAGCGCCAGCAGCCTGAGGTTGGTCGCGTCGTTCTCGAAGCTCTTGTAGCCGAAGGTGTGACCTGCGCCGTTGATAGCGGCATTCAGGAGCAGGTAGACGACCGCGAGCGTAGCGAGTGCCGTGAGTCCGGGGCCGAGACCCATCAGGAGGACCAGGATCACACCGGTCAGCGAGAAGCCCAGAGTTCCGCGCCGCAGGAACATCCTGTCCAGGCGGTCGAAGGGTAGGTCTGCGGCGTATTTCTCCAAAGTGTTGTCGTCGTTCGCCTCGCGGCGGTAGTAGTAGACGTTGCCGATCATGATCCGCCAGTAGCCTTCGATGTGCGGGCTGTGGGGGTCCCCCTCGACGTCGCTGAAGTTGTGGTGCTTGCGGTGGACGGCGACCCACTCGCGCGGCGAGATGCTCGTGAGCATCCACGTCCCAAAGCGCATGAACATCGTCAGGGCCGGATGGAGCCGGATCGACTTGTGAGACAGCACCCTGTGCAGGTAGATGGTGGTGATCAAAGTCGCAACCTCAGCGAGCACCAACCCAACTAGCACGGCTATTACGTATTGCACGAGACCTCCCTCGAACGGGTCCAGGCCTCGCCCAGCGCGTTCAGATAGTCGCTAATAATCCTGCTTACACGGCAAAAGCCGGGGTTCGTACCCCGGCCTTTGCGTTCTCTCTAGCTTCTCGGGTGCTAAGCCGGAGTAACGTTCTCCGCCTGCATGCCCTTACGCCCCTGGGTCGCCTCGTAAGTTACCTTGGCGCCCTCGTCGAGGGTCTTGAAGCCTTCACCTGCAATTCCCGTGTGGTGCACGAAGAGGTCCTCACCCCCGTCGTCCGGGGAGATAAAGCCGTAGCCCTTCTCGTCACTGAACCACTTCACTGTTCCTTGGGCCATATACTGGAGCCCACCTTTCGTGTTCCTGGGCCCCAACAAACAGAAAGGCCACCCTTTATCTTTGGGTGGCGCTCCGTCTACTGTAAACCCACCTTACGTTACAGTTACGTAGTATAACAGAATCTCACAAACCGTCGTCAACCCGAGATGCCGCAGAAATCGGCCAAGAGTCCTTCAATCGCTCTGAGGGTGCCCTTCGTTGCCATCTCGAAGGCTCTAAGCTACTTTCACGTAAGTCTCCAACGCCTCGACGAACCTCTCGACCTCTTCTTCTGTGTTGTACGGAGCGAGGCCGGCGCGTACGAAACCGTTGCTGATGCCGAGCTTCTGCGCGAGCGTGGAGGCGTAGAAGTCGCCGGCGGCGATGAAGAAGCCGTGCTCGAGCATCTGTACGCAGACCTCTTCCGGTTCGTGTCCCTCTACCCTGAAGGCGATGGTCGGGGTCTTGTGGATCTCATCAGGGGCGGCGTAGAGCTTTACACCGGGGAGATCCCCGAGCGCCGCGCGGAACCTCGCAGCGAGGTTCGCCTCGTACTCCTCGATAGTCTGCATGGCGCTCGCGAGCTTCTCTCTCTGTGAGGCACCCTCGCCCAGTGAGGCGATAAAGTCGAGGGCTCCTTTCACGCCGGCTATCCCCTCGTGGTTCTGGGTGCCCGTCTCCAGCTTGTCGGGGATATGGCACGGTGCAGGATCCAGCCTGTAGACCTCAAGTCTTTCGAAGAGATCACGCCTGATCGCCGTCACGCCAACATGAGGACCGAAGAACTTGTAGGCTGAACAGGTGATGACATCGGCTCCTATGGCCTCGCGGTCCACAGGGATGTGCGGGGCGGCGTGCACGGCGTCAACCGCGACAACGGCACCGACGCCGTGGGCCTTTTCGGCGACGGCGGCCACCTCGTTGACGGTACCGACAGCGTTCGAGGCGAGGCCGACGGCCACGAGCTTCGTCCGCTCGTTGATGTTCTGTTCGAGGTCGTCATGGTCGAGGGTGAGGGTCTCGGGATCTACGCGGACCCAGCGCACCGTGGCTCCCCTCTCGGAGGCGGCGATGAGCCAGGGGTCCACGTTTGCGCGGTGGTCGAGTTCCGTGACTACGATCTCGGAATTACTGTCCCATTCGCGGGCGATGGCACGGGATATGGCGAAAGTGAGGGTCGTCATATTGGCTCCGAAGGCGACCTCGTCCGGCTCTGCGCCGAGGAAGTCAGCCGCGGCCTGGCGAGTTTCGGACAGGATCTCCTCTGTCTCCGTGCTCGTCGGGAAGACGCCGTGGAGGTTGGCGCCGCCGCGCTCCATGTAGCCCGATACGGCATCTATGGATGGCTTCGCCACCTGCGAGCCGCCCGGCCCGTCGAAGTACACGACACCGTGCCCGGCGTACTTCCGGCGTAAAGCCGGGAACTGCTCGCGAACGGATTGCACGTCGAACGTACGCTGCATAAGTCCTCTCCCGCTTCGAAGATCTCCTGGTTGGCGAGTTTACATCAGGCGCGCGGGCCGGATGCTACTGAGTGGATCAGACGTGAGGAGGTCGTTATGGCAAGGCGCGTCATCAGCAGCCCCAGACTACCTGCACCGATGCGTGGGGGTGCGTTCTCCGCAAGTGTCGAAGCTCCGACAGGGCGCACCATATACGTTTCCGGACAGGTCTCTATGTGATCCTCATTCTGAAAAAGGCTACCACCCCGCCTATCCCCACAATCCCGCTATAGTCTAGATCGACCCGCAGATTAGGAATCCTGTAGACCTCATGGCGCTCGGAGCCGGTTAGGGAAGCTAGATCGTCCGGAAGTGCCTTGGCGTACGACTCTACATGGCCACAGACAGCCCGCACAACGACCACGCGAGCCAGGAAGCCACACGGGCGTTCACCTTGCCGGTTCTTCGCGCTCGATCCCGCATGGTTGTACTTTTCGTCACGACGGCACTGTTTGTCAAGGCGAAGTTTCGAGATTTTCTCTTCTTCCAGGTTAGGTAGATAGGCAACGAAGTTCCGGTCCTATGGTCCAGGAAGAGGTGCTCCGGCCCTCTAATAGATTCAGCCTTGAGCCGGCCGATAGGTGAGGTAGAGGACGCCCGTTGAGAAGGTCCTCGAGTCCACCAACTCCAGCTTCGTCTGTTCTTCTCCTTCCTCAAAAAGGCGCTTGCCGCTACCGACCAATATCGGATGGATCATCAACTTCAACTCGTCGAGCAAGCCGTAGTGCAGGAGCGAAC
>DASSJP010000198.1:0-2776 GCA_035691165.1 Rubrobacter sp. | reverse complement strand
ATCTTCAACACGACCATCGCGGAGACGGGCCAGCGGCTGCCGCTCGCCACCACCGACTTGCCGCCGGAGTCGCCGGGAGGTAAGAGCTACAACGAACTCTTCGACAACGTCACGCCCAAACCGGATATCAGGGTGGTGACGGCGGCGCGGCTGTCTGCCTCTTTCCCTTACGTCTCACCTGCGGCGCGCGCCGATGTCGACGAGAGCGAACAGGCTCACCTCGTCGACGGTGGCTACTACGACAACTACGGCGTCTCCTCGCTTGTGGAATGGCTCGATTGGAAGCTGGAGAAGCAGTTGGAGGACGATAGTACGGAAGAACCCAAGATAAGCAAGGTGCTCATCGTGGAGATCCGCGGAGCGCCCTCCGCAGACGATCCAGACTCAAAGAGTGACCAGGGATGGACCTATCAAGCCGCTGCGCCGGCCGCGACTGCGCTCAACGTCCGCAATACCGGCCAGCGCATACACAACGACGCCGAGATCGAACTCCTGATAGACAAGTGGTCGCAGATGGACAAACAACCCGTAACGATCACCAGGGCCGTCTTCGAATACGACGACGCGGATACCCCCCTGTCGTGGCATCTTACGGAGGACGACAAGCTCAACATCGAAGAGAACTGGCAAGACGAGCTGGATAAACCCAGGAACAAGTGCGTTGGCTGGGAGAAGGTGAAGACCTTCCTGACGCCGCAGAGAGAGGAGTGCGGTTGACGCCGTGCTGCAGCAAGCCAACGGTCTTAATGGACCAACCTTCGAAGAGAGAGTTCAGGCGGTGCCGCAATGTACCCTCCCCATTCTGTATTGGATGGGGGATACTGACTCGGGCTATGGAGTTGCTCGTCTTTATCGGTCTGCAGGCCTCGGGGAAGAGCACGTTCTTCCGCGAGCGCTTCGCCGCGACGCACGAGCACATCAGCAAGGACCTGCTGCGCAACGAGAACCCCAACAGGCGACAGGCCCGGCTCATACAGAAGGCGGGACACTCCGCAGTCGTGGACAACACCAACCCGATAGTCGAGGACCGCCGGCTTCTCATCGAACTGGGACGCAAGAATGGTGCGAGGATCGTCGGATACTACTTCGATGCGAGCGTGCGCGACTGTCTCCGACGCAACGCCGGGCGCGAGGGCATGGCGCGGGTGCCCGACGTCGCCATCTTCGCGACGGCCAAAAAGCTGGTTACTCCATCCGATTCGGAGGACTTCGACGGACTCTTCCGCGTGCGCGTGACCGACGACTCTACCTTCGAAGTCCACTCCGTATCCGGTCCGGAGTCTCCCTAATGATGGGTGGGATGGGGGGCCTCTGACGGTACAATTAACTCAGGGTTCCCGGTTCTCAAGAGAGGTGAGAGACATGTGCGGCAGGTATACGCTTTCTACCCCGGCAGGCAGGTTGGCAGAGGAGTTTCAGTTGGACGACGGTGCTGTTGACCTCACGCCGAGCTACAACGTCGCGCCGACGCAGGATGTCGCTGCGATCCTGGAGGAAGGCGGAAAGCGGCGTCTCGAGATGCTCAGGTGGGGGCTCGTTCCTTCCTGGGCGGACGACCCCGAGATAGGGGCGCGCATGATCAACGCCCGCAGCGAGACAGCCCCACAGAAGCCATCGTTCCGCAGGGCCTTCCGCAGCATGCGGTGTCTGATCCCCGCCGACGGTTTCTACGAGTGGAAGCGCGAGCCGGGGGGCAAACAACCCTACTATTTCCACATGCACGAAGGACGCCCGTTCGCCTTCGCAGGGCTCTGGGAGCGTTGGGAGAAGGGTGGTTCTCTCCTCTCGTGCGCGATCCTGACCACGAAGGCCAACTCCGTGCTCGAAGGGATCCACGACAGGATGCCGGTGATCCTGCCCCCCGGTGCCTACGACGCCTGGCTCGACCCTGACACGGATAGGGAGCAACTCTCCGACCTGATGATCCCTTACGTCGGTGACGACCTGGAGACATACCCTGTGAGCCGCTTCGTCAACAGCCCGCGCAATAACGACGAGCGCTGCATAGAACCGGCCGCTTGAGCGTCGAGGTCAGGGCCGACGTAAGGGAGGCCCTGAAAGAGGGGGCGCCCGTAGTGGCGCTCGAATCGACCCTGATCTCCCACGGACTGCCATACCCACAGAACATCGAGGTCGCCCGCGAGGCGGAACGTACGGTGCGCGCCGAAGGCGCCGTGCCCGCCACGATAGGCGTCATCGACGGGGTGGCGAAGGTGGGGTTGGATGAGGCCGGGCTCGAGTTCATGGCGACCGCGGAAGGCATCCCGAAGCTCTCGGCACGGGATCTCCCCGCCGCCGTCGCAACGGGGAGCGACGGGGCCACGACTGTCGCAGCCACAGCTCACCTCGCGGCGCTCTCCGGGATAAGGCTCTTTGCCACAGGCGGCCTCGGCGGCGTACACAGGGAGGCGCGTGTGTCATGGGACGTCTCCGCGGATCTTGGGGCGCTCGCCAGGACGCCCGTGGCCGTGGTCTGCTCGGGGGTCAAGTCCATCCTCGACGTGCCGGCGACCCTTGAGTACATTGAGACCCTCGGCGTGCCCATCGTGGGATTCCGCACGCGCCACTTCCCGGGCTTCTACCTGACCGACTCGGGGAGTCCGATGGACTGGGCGGTCGAGAGCGAGGAGGCGGTGGCGCGTGTGATCCAGGCCATGCCGTCCCTCGGTCTCGGGCGTTCGGGGCTCGTGGTCGCGAACCCGCTCCCAGAAGAAGAGCAGCTCGACCCCGCGCTACACGACCTGGCTCTGCGCACGAGCCTCGAAGAGCTGAAGAG
>DASSJP010000197.1:0-4226 GCA_035691165.1 Rubrobacter sp. | reverse complement strand
GGACCTTTGATGGTCCGCCCGCTGCCTCGACATGAGCGGTTGATGGCGAGACAGGATGAGGTTGAGGAGCCACTAAGGAACCGTCTCGACGATTTCGGCCCGCTCCCCGCGCTGCTCCACGTCCTCATACTCCCGGACTTCGACCGCGCCCCGAATCTCCGAGCCGCGCCGGAAGGCGAGCTGGCCCCTTGCGCATCACTCTGGCCCGGTCCTCGTCCGTGAAACCTTGCCCCCGGCTCGCGCCTGTATCAGTCTGTTGGACTGAGGAACTGGAGGGCGATGCCAAAACCCAGGCAGCTCGTGCCCGGCGCGGTCGTCATCGCTCTGGTCACCATCGGTGCGCTCGTGAACAGGGCGGAGAGCGCTGAGATGAACCGTGGTCGCAGGCCCGGGAAAGGTGCCGCCACCCTCGCCGTCGTGAGCCAGGATCCGTACACCAACCCCGGCACCTACCACAAGACCCAGGTCGAACCGCAGTCCGCCGCCTTCGGCTCGACGATCGTGAGCATCTTCCAGTCGGGCCGCTCGCACAACTGGGGTTCATCGAACATCGGCTGGTCCGTTTCGTCGGATGCCGGTGCGACCTGGACCGACGGGTTCCTTCCGGGAACGACCATCCACGCAACGCCCCCGGGTCGTTGGCAACGCGTGACCGACGCTGTGGTCGACTACGACGCCAAGCACGACGCGTGGCTCATCGTGGGGTTGGGTACGCGGCCATGCTCGCTGAAGCAGACCTGCGCCGGGGGCCAGGTGTTCGTGAGCCGCTCAACCGACGGAGCGCAGACCTTCGATGAGCCCATCCTCCCCATTCACGTGGGTCGCTCGGGGCAGTTTGTCGATGTGACCTGGATCACGTGCGACAACTTCCCAAACAGCCCGTTCTATGGAAACTGCTACATCGTCTGGAACGACGACTGGCACGGACAACGCCTGAACGCATACACCTCGTCGGATGGCGGCATGAGCTGGACCAAAGGGACCATCTCGCCCAACCAACATTGTGATGTCCACCCAATCCCGGTCGTGCAGCCGAACGGCAACGTGATCGTCCCCCTCAGATGGTGCCGGACCGACTTTGAGCAAACCGTAACGTCGACAGATGGTGGGGCAAGTTACGTCGCTGGGCATTCCAACCTTCCCTACTACGACGGGCGCTACCCGGGTGGCTTCTTTAGACACTTGGGAGGGCTCTCTCTCGACGTGGACGCCGCCGGCACAATCTACGCGGCGTGGCCCGACTGCCAGTTCCGGCCCAAGGGACCAAGCGGACAGTCGTGTGGATCGCACAACGACATCGTGTTCAGCACATCGCGGGACGGACGCCATTGGACCGATGCCTTGCGCATACCGATCGATCCAGTAACCAGCTCCGTCGACCACTTCTTGCCCGCCATCGCCGTCGATCCACAGACCTCGGGCGCATCGGCGCACATCGGCATCGTCTACTACTTCTATCCCGAGCAGATCTGCGGGCCGAGGACGTGTCAGCCCTCGGTGGGATTCGTCTCATCCACCGACGGTGGCACGACCTGGGACGTGCAGCAGCTCGCCGGACCGTTCAACAACACGTGGTTCCCACTGACCACTTCCGGCTACATGGTCGGCGAGTACATAGGGATCTCGTTCGTCGACGGGAAGGCCGTCCCCACGTTCCCGGTCGCGACCGAGGGGACATGCGAGCTCGGGGAGAGCAGCTCGTGCAACGAGTGGATCGCCTCAGCGACGATTCCCTTGTCGCTCGGAACACGGCCGTAGCGCGCCTCGTGATAACCCTCGCCCAGAGGCATGCCGCGAGCCCGAGCAGTCGATCCCGCCGCCGCGCCACCGGAGCCCGCGCCTCGCGGCGAGCCGGCTCTCTAGATCGTGCCGTCTACGTCACACTCGACGCTTTAGCCGTGCCTTCTCCAGGTCGTCGGCGAAGCGTTCTGCGAGTCTCCGCACGGCCTCGGCGGGATCCTCGTGGATGAAAAGGTCAACGAGGCCAGGGGTGTCCTGGTTGCGAAACTCGATAGGTATCTGCGCTCCGGCCTTGGCTACTCGCAGCCCCTGCCATCGTTGTCGGCGTCGAGACTATTGGGGACACGATGCCCCCACGGACAGCGGAGACACCTCCTCTGAACTGGGGCTTCTTGAGGGGTGCGAGGTTATGCACTTCTCCTTTATCAGGCGGCTGATCAGTGACGGCGACAAGGTCTCGGGACTGAAGTCCCTACCGTTGCTCGCCTGAGGTTCCCCCCATTCAACAGCCGGCAGGCGGCTCGGCGTCGAGTTCGTGCAAGGCCTCCGAGCGCCGCGAGGTCGTCCGGTTGGTGCCAGCAACGCTCCGAGCGTCGTTGCGTGGGCGCCATGACGTCGAGCTCCTCACGCGCATTCGTCAGTCTCGACTGAGGCGTCTACTGCTCCTCACGCCGTTGAATCCAACACAGGCAGAAGGGGTGCCCCGCGGGATCCGCGTAGACCTGGAAGTTGTCGAGGGAGTCCACGCCCGCTGCGGGCTTGAGCACTTTCGCACCCAGCGACATGACACGATCATGTGCGGCCGCGAAGTCCTCGACCCACAGGTCGAGATGGATCGGCTGCTCCGGGGTCCCGTCGGGCCAGTCGGGCGGGACGTGGTTTGGTGCCAGCTGAACCCCGACCCGCGGTTCACCCTCGACGATCACCATGTGCCAGTCATCCTCGGCATCTACGGTTCCGTCGAGCACCCCGGCCCAGAAGCTGCTCTCGGCCGCGAGGTCTGCGGCGTCGAACACCACGACCTGCCGATTGATGTGCATCGGGTCATCCTATGCGCGAGACATCTCCTCGATCATCCCCCTGGCGGGCCATCGCCGCGGGGCGCCCGTGCTCGGCGTCATGAAGGAGATCCCGGGTGATTATCCGATGCTGCGACTTGCCGCGCCGAGGAGAACCCCGGCCTCCCAAAGGCCCATGGACACTGTATCGGCCATGCCGCCCGAAGCATGGGCACGGCGGCGTGCGGCAGTGTTCGTGAATGCGTCTGTTGGCCTCTGATGCGGGCGGTGTAGGTCGTCTCAATTCGTACGGGTCGTTCGTCGACATTCTCTGTTGATGACTCACTCAAGAAGCCCCTGGGCCGAAGAGGAAGAGAGTTGGTGGGACGTGCTTGGGGCCGTGTTCGAGCCCTTGAGCGAGCTCGCACTCTACGTTGCGATCTGCGTCATCGGGGGTGGCCTGATCGTTGCCTCGCGCCGGACTCCGATCATTCCGCTAGCGGTTGGCGCCGTCGCGGTCATCGTGTCGGTCTACGTCGCCAGCCGGCATGCGGCTCGCACCGGGCGTAGATGGACACCCGCCACCGATCTGGTCTCTACCGCGCTGGCTATCGGCGCTCTAGCTGCTGGTGCTGGAGTTCTCTACCTCTTGTGGGCCATGACGTGCGATTGCTAGAACGAGGCCACTGGCGCATTGGTAACCGCCGCGACGGCTCGACGGCGTTGCCTCCGGCCATGAGACCCGACGAGCTCGAGCGCCGACTGAGGGAGCGCCTGGACGCGCTAAGCCCGCTCGACGCGCCGAGATCGTCCACGTCCTCATGCTCCCCGAGAAGACTCACTTCTTCGCGACTGATCCTCGTCGTCGGCTACGACAGCACACGCTTGCTGAAGCCCTGGATCCCCCAGGCGCCGAGCAGGATCGTGAACACGATCAGCCCGCCGTAGATCCCCCACAACGACATGTGCTGCACCCACGGAGTGAGGGAGACCCGCATCCCCTCGCTCATGTAGACGAGCGGGTTCAGGAGCACGATCGTCTGGAGCCACGGGAGGCTGTGGAGCGCCGCCCATGGGTAGTACGTTGCGCCAAGGAACGTGATCGGGATCACGACGACGCCGAAGATCAGCGGGACCCGGCGCGGGTCGGCGCGTGTGCCGATCGCGAGACCGAGCGCGGCCCCGAGCACCGACGCGAGCGGCAGCACCGTGAGGAGACGGACCCACACGATCTGCAGGTGAACGGGCGTGATCGGGATCCAGTGCGCGAGGGGGAAGACGATCGCGGCCGCGATCAGTCCCTGCACCGCGCCGGCGAGGAGCTTGCCGACGGCGACGGCCCACACGGGCAGCGGCGCCATCACGCGGTCCTCGATCTCGCGGGTGTACCCGAACTCCTGCACGAGTGGCAGGGCAACGGCCTGGATCCCCTGGAAGATGCACGCGATCGCGATCACGCCGGCCACCAGGATGCTCGCGAACTCGGCC
>DASSJP010000196.1:0-2177 GCA_035691165.1 Rubrobacter sp. | reverse complement strand
GTCGATCGCGACGAGGTTATACAGGAGATCTACGCCACACAGGACTACGAGGGCGTCCTCGGGACATGGAGCTTCGACGACGACGGCGATACGTCCCTGACTGAGCTGTCGATCCAGAAGGTCGAGAACGGCAAGTTCAAGCTCGACAACGTCCTCGACGTTGCCGACCTCTAACGAGGGAGGTTCGGGGGCCGGGATGGCCGGCCCCCGGCGCACTGTGGAGGACCCGAGATGACGGATGAAGCTACGAAGACCCGCGTAGGGACCCTCGTCGAGAGCGCGAAATCTTCGAACTGGCAGTCCCGCATCGCCGTGGCCCTCGTGGTCGCCCTGCTGGTTCTGCTGCTTAAGGAGGCCGCTCAGGAACCTGGCCAGTTCACCTCCCAGCTCATCATCGGCATTACAAACGGGGCCATCATCGCGCTCATAGCGCTCGGCTACACGCTGGTGTACGGGATCATCGAGCTGATCAACTTCGCCCACGGAGACAACTTCATGATCGGCTCTTTCGTGGGACTTACCGTGCTCTCGGGCACGTTTCTCGGGATTCAGTTCTTCGGGGCCATCGGGGGCGACGCAGGACTTTTCTTGAAGGTCGCCGGGGTCCTCCTTGCCCTCGTGGTAGCGATGGCCGTCTGCGGCCTGTTGAACGTGGGGATAGAGCGGGTGGCGTACAAACCCCTGCGCAACTCGCCGCGGCTGGCTGTCCTGATCACCGCCATCGGTATGTCTTTTATCCTGCAGAACCTCGGGCTCGTGTGGAAGGGCCCGGCACAGGTGCCTTTCCCGGAGTTGATCTCCGACGCAAACATCCTGCCAGGGGATTCGATCGTCTTCCGCTGGAAGGACCTTTTCATCGTGGGGGTGACGGTGCCGCTTCTCGTGGGCCTCTCCTATTTCATCAGCAATACCAAGCAGGGCAAGGCCATGCGGGCCGTGGCGCAGGACAAGGAGGCGGCCTCGATGGTCGGTATCAACGTGAACCGCACGATCTCCATCACCTTCCTTCTCGGAGGAATTCTGGCAGGTGCTTCCGGCGTTATGTACGGGCTCTTCAACGGCATCACGGTCTTCAACGTCGGCTTTACCCAGGGACTGTACGCCTTTACGGCGGCTGTGCTCGGCGGCATCGGCAACCTCACGGGGGCCGTGGTCGGCGGGTTCCTCATAGGGATCATCGGCTCAATGGCAGACCAGTACATCGGCGTCGAGTGGACGGCCATAGTGATCTTCAGCGTCCTGATCCTGGTCCTCGTCTTCAGGCCGCGCGGGTTGCTCGGCGACCGATCGGCGGTGCAGGGGGGAGGGGAGTAGCTTGACCCTCCTCAGGAGGTACTGGCTTCCGGCGCTGCTAATCGTGATCGCTTTCGTCTTCCCTATCGTGGACGAGGCGTTCGAGTTGCTCCTAATCTACCCTGTCATCATCATCACGGTTTACGTGATGCTAGCGCTCGGGCTGAACATCGTGGTCGGTTTCGCAGGCCTCCTCGACCTCGGCTTCGTCGCTTTCTACGCCCTCGGCGCCTACGTCGTGGGCTGGTTCGCCTCGAGCCAGTTCAACCAGGTGAGCTTCTCGTTCGGGACCGCGGCGGTCTCGCTCACTGGAGAGCCTCTGGAGGGTATACACATCTCCTTCTGGCTGCTTCTGATCCTGGCCGGAGCATTCACGGGGATGTGCGGCGTTATCATAGGTTTCCCGACGCTCCGTCTCAGGGGAGACTACCTCGCGATAGTCACGCTCGGGTTCGGGGAGATCATCCCCCGCTTCTTCCAGAATGGCGACGACCTCGGCGGCTTCAACCTTACGAACGGGACCATCGGCATCAAGGCCGTCGACCCGCCAGGGATACCTTTCCTCCCCGAATCCCTGGATGCCTGGAAGCAGTTCGGGACCCTTGACCTTCACCCCTGGTACTACACGATCCTGGTGCTTGTCCTGATCGCCATCTACGTGAACATCTGCCTGAGGGACTCACGGCTCGGACGGGCCTGGATCTCGGTGCGCGAGGACGAGACCGCCGCCGCGGCGATGGGCATAAACCCGGTGACGACGAAGCTGTGGGCGTACGCCCTCGGGGCCGTTTTCGGGGGGCTTGCAGGGGCTTTTTACGGCTCGTTTATCGGGAGCATCTTCCCCACTAGCTTCTCTTTTAACATCTCGATCCTGGTTCTGTGCA
>DASSJP010000195.1:0-2553 GCA_035691165.1 Rubrobacter sp. | reverse complement strand
GAGTCGAGAATGATGTCCAGGTTTATGGCTATCGTAGCGGCGGTTCTGTTGATGACGATCCTCATGGTCGTCCCGGCTTTCGCCCAGGAGGAGGTCGCGCCGGGTGGTGGCAACGCGTTCGGAGAGCACGTCTCCGGCATGGCGCCAGAGCATCCCATGGTTAATGGACTTGAGTTCGGCACGTGTATCTCCACCATGGCGCGGACAGGAACTTGCCCGGACGGCCTCTAGTTGGAGTGTCGTAAGCGACCATTGTGCGAAAGCAGGATCGCTGTAGTAGTGAGAACTGAAGTCTAGTAGGAGGTGACCGATGAACCACGATGCTGACGGCGGGGGAAGCGGGTGGCAGCACTGGGCGCTTATGGCCCTATGCTGCGCCGATGGTCGCCCTACTAATATGGATCATCGTTCGGTGAGCTTCGGGGCGTGGAGCCTTCTGGCTGTACGTAAGGCAGCGCGCCCGTAAGCCGAAGGGGAAGCAAGGTGCAAACAACTGACAAAGTGCAAAACGTCGGGGCTCCCGAACGTTGGGTGCGGGTCATCGGCGGGAGCCTCCTGGCCTTTATCGGTCTCGCCTACCTGCTGGGCGGCCCGCTCTCGCTGCCGATGGCCGCGCTCGGGGTGGCGATTTTCTTGCTGGGCGGGGATTTCGTCTATACCGGGATAACCGGTTACTGCCCGCTCTACAACAAGCTGGGCTTCAGCACGGCGCTGCCGCGTGAGCACTAGGGGTAGGTGCTGGCACTCCACGCGCCATGAAAGGTGTAACTCATGTCGAAGGGCACTGACATCCTGATAACCGGAGGCTACGGGACCGTCGGACGGCTCATCGCGGCGGATCTCGCGCCTGATTACCCGGGCCGCGTCGTCGTGGCGGGCCGGAGCGCCGAGAAGGCAGCGCGGCTTGCGGCCGAGCTAGGGCACGGGGTGCGGGGCCGCAGGCTCGACGTCGGTGAGCCCACATCCGTAGAGGCCGCCCTGGGCGGCGTTGGCCTGGTGATGAGCTGCATCGACCAGTCCGAGCCGCACCTCTTGCGTGCGGCTATTGCGCGAGGCTTAGCCTACACGGACATCGCGCCTCACCTGATGACGCGCCGCCCTACTGAAGCCATGAAGGCGGAAGCGGCCCGGACCGGTGCCCGCATCGTGCTCGGGGCAGGGCTTGCCCCCGGCGTCTCTAGCCTGCTAGCCCGCCTGGCGGCGGACCGCGTCGGCCCTCTCGAGAGCGCCGCAAGCAACGTGCTGCTCTCCGTCGGTGACAGCTACGGGCCCGCCTCACGCGCCTACCTCCTGGAGGAAATCTCCCTGTCTTACGCTGCACGCATCGAGGGCCGCGAGGTACCGATGCGGCCCTTCGGCGGCTCCGCGCGCGTCAAGTTCCCGCCACCACTGGGAGAACGCACGGCCTACCTGTTCCCGTTCTCCGACCAGGTGTTCTTCCCGGAGACGCTCGGTGCAAGGACGGCACTCTCCCGCCTGGCGCTCGATCCACCGTGGATCGGGACGCTGCTCTCTGTGCTCGTAAGGCTACGGGTGACGGCGGTGTTCAGGCGGCGTGCGGGCGCTGAGGAGCGAGTCCAGCGGCTCATCGGTTGGCTCAAGCGCCGCTACGAGGGGCGCGACTTTTACGGCGTTGTCGTGGAGGTCCGCGGCGCGCATGGTTCGATCCGGGCCTCGCTGGTCGGCCACGGCCAAGCTAGCGCGACGGCGATCGGCGCGGCCGCCCTGGTGCGCGCGCTCGCCGAGGGTGAGGTAGGGCAACCAGGAGTATGGCTGGCTGAGCAGGTGGTCCCAACGGGGCCGTTCTTCGAATGGCTTGCGGCGCGTGGGATGGTGCCGACGATCGAAGAACAGATCGCGGACTCGCCCCTCGTTTCAGGGGTTTCGGCATGACATGGTCCGGTATGGTCTGGTAGAGGAGGGAGGTACACGATGGCGGCTTTCTTGCGCTCGTGGCCGGGGATGGTGCTCGTCGTCTCCCTCGCCGTCGCAGCGTCCTTCCTCGTAGCGGAGCACAGGGTCCACCTCAGCGGCTTCCTGCCGTACGCGCTCGTCACGCTGTTCATGGTGTTCCACATGTTCATGCACGCCGGGCACGGAGGGCACGGAGGACACCCCGGCAACTCCGAAAACCGCGGGCTCACTGAGGGAGGAGAGCGATGAATATGAATACTCCAGCCTACGGTCTGTGGCCGCTCGTGATCATCAACTCGGCTGTGTTCATAATTTTCGCCTTCAGCTTCGCACGCCCAAGACCAAGCGTGACTGGCGCTCATTCGGGGCGTTCTCAGCCTTCATCGTGGCGCTCTTCACCGAGATGTACGGTTTCCCGCTTACGGTCTACCTCCTCTCCGGGTGGCTGAGCAGTCGCTTCCCCGGCATGGACCTCTTCTCCCACAGTAACGGCCACCTCTGGGAGGTGCTCCTCGGGTGGAAGGGCGACTCGCACCTCAACCCGATCCACATCCTTAGCTACGTGGTCATCGGGGGCGGTTTCATCCTGCTCTCTTCAGCCTGGGACGTCCTCTACAAGGCGCAGCTCGAGAAGGGGCT
>DASSJP010000194.1:0-3418 GCA_035691165.1 Rubrobacter sp. | reverse complement strand
TTCTTCGCCGTGGATTCTCGGTGGCGCTTGACCTACCTTAACCGGCAAGCAGAGCGTATTCTGCAAAGGAGACGCGAAGAGCTCTTAGGAAGAAGCTTGTGGGACGAGTTCCCGAACGCCGTCGGTTCGAGGTTTTACGAGAAGTATCACGAGGCGGTGGATTCGGGCACCTCCGTCCACTTCGAGGAATTCTACGAACCGCTTAGCCACTGGGTCGAGGTCCACGCTTATCCGTCAGGCGAGGGCTTGACGGTCTACTTCCGCGACATCACCGAGCGTAAACGGGCGAGGGAGGCTCTTCACGAGAGCGAACAGCGGTTGCGCGCCGTGTTCGACAACACCCTGGATGCCATCTTGATAGCCAACGACGACCGTGAGTACACCGAGGCTAACCCGGCCGCGTGCAAACTGCTAGGCATGGCCCGGGATGAATTGCTCGGGACTAAGCTCGATGATTTTGTCCCCGAAGCGGAGAGAGAAACGGCCCTGGAAGCCTGGCGCGAGTTCCTTAAGAAGGGCCGGATGGAAAGCGAGTTTCGGCTGCGCCGTACGGACGGAGCAATCCGCATCGCCGAGTTCAAGGCCAAAGCCAACTTTCTTCCAGGACAGCACCTCTCCGTTCTGAGAGACGTCACCGAGCGCAAGCGCACGGAGGAGGCGTTTGCGGAGGTCTTGCGGGCGAGGACGGAGTTCATGGCCGACGTCTCCCACGAGCTTAGGACACCTCTGACCGTAATCCGGGGCAACGCCGAGGTGGGGCTAGAGCTCGGGCGCGATTGTGTGCACAGAGAGGTCTTGGAGGAAATAGTAAGGGAGTCGGGCTCGATGTCGCGAATGGTAGAGGATCTGCTGTTCCTCGCCCGCTCGGACTCCGACTCGCTCCCCCTGGACAAGGAGATGATCCCGGTCGCGTGGCTCCTGGACAAGCTGGCACTACGGTCGGAAGCCTTGGCCCGAAAGCACGGCACATCCTTGCAGACTTCGTTGAGAGGCGAGGGGCGCTTGGAGTGCGACGCGCAGAGCATTGAGCAGGCCGTGCTCGTCTTGGTCGACAACGCGGCCAAGTACGGCATGCCGGGAGAGTCGATAACCCTCTCTTCATCGACGCGTCAGGGCGAACTAATGATCGAAGTCGCCGACCGAGGCTCCGGCATGCCACCGGAAGAACTGCCGCAGATTTTCGAGCGCTTCTACCGCGGCGAGGGCTCGTCGGAGGAGCGAGGTTCGGGTTTGGGGCTAGCCATCGCCAAGACCATAGCCGAGGCCCACGGCGGCAGCGTAGAGGCCGAGAGTCGCCTGGGCGAGGGTACTCACATGTTTCTTCACCTCCCGCTGGCCAACGACTCGTAGCCGGGTGGCACCCTCACACCACCAGGCAACTCGAATCTAAAGGTCGTTCAAAACCACCCTATGGATCAATTGAGCGGCAAAGATGATCATGCCTGTTGATCCAGAGCAGTTCTCGGGCCGTTCTGGGTTAGCGTTCCTGGCGACGCCGCATATGCTGTGGCGACCCGAACCGCGGGAGCATTCAAAGGCACCTTAGACCGCTGATGTGTATTGGAGACGGAGAAGGAGTCGAGATTCTATGCTGGCACCGAACCTCGACCAAAAGGCGGTGCCCCACAATGGACCTCGACTCCTTCCTCGTTTCATTGTACGTGCTCGTGGACGACTGGTGGAAGGAGAACCGATCCTCTCAACCACCGAAGCCTGGACGCCCGGCCTTGCTCTCAGCGAGCGAGGTACTCACCCTCGCCATCCTCGCCCAGTGGCCCCGCTTCCGCAGCGAGAGGGACTTCTGGCGCTTCGCCCATGCGCACCTGCGCTCCTACTTCCCCAACTTGGTGAGCCAGAGCCAGCTCAATCGACGTATCCGCGCCCTGGCGGGGGAGTTGCGAAGCCTCCAGCGCGAGCTCGCCGGGACGCTCGCCGACGACTCGGAGGTCTACCGCGTGATGGATACGACACTTGTCCCAGCCTTCGTGAGGGCGAGAGCTTCTCGCAAGGGGCTCTTCTGCGGACAGGCCACCTTCGGGCGTTGCCGTTCGAAGACCGAGTGGGTCTACGGGTTCAAGGTGGCGCTGGTGGTAAGTCCCGAAGGGGTCGTCACTGCCTTCTTCTTGGCCCCCGCTGCCTGCGACGAGAGACCCATCGGAGAGGCTTTCATAGCGGAGGACCGTCACGGGAGCTACTTGGCCGACAAGGGCTTCTCCTCGCTCGCGTGGGAGCGGCGGTGGCTGGAGTGCTACGGGATGCTGGTGGCAGCCACCCCGAAGAACAATTCCCGTCGGGCGTGGCCAGAGGTCGATCGCCGCTGGGCTGCGAGCAAGCGGCAAGTCATCGAGGGGGTGATCGGCCAGTTGAAGGACCTCTTCTCTCTGGAGCGCCATCGCGCGAAGACCCTGGGCGGTCTACTGGCCCGGCTGGCCGCGAAGGTGGCGGCCTACACTTGCGGGCAGAGGCTCAACGCCTTGCTCGGAAGGCCCCTGCGCCGCTTGGCCGACCTGTTAGTCTGAACCATTACGCATCATTGGTCTTAGCGACATAGCACGGTTGCATCTCCTGCCGGCATTCGGAACCATCAAGCTCAAGGACCTGAGCAGGGAGCGAGTGCAACGGCTGTACTCACGCAAGCTAGATGATAGTCTATCGGCTGCCAGGGTGCGGCGCATACACGGCGTGCTCTCCTCTGCGCTCAACACGGCGGTGCGGTGGGGGCCGCTCGAACGTAACGTCTGCAAAGAGGTCTTACCGCCGAGGGTGCGGCAGCCTGAGATACGCCCGCTCAGCAAGGAAGAAGCCAAGAGATTCGTGGCCGCCGCCGAAGGCGATAGGTACGAGGCTTTGTTCGTGTTGGGGCTGACCTGCGGAGCGCGATGGGGAGAGTTGACGGGCTTTTCTGGTCCGACCTCGATCTTGAGCGTCGGGTGATGCGCATACAACGCAGCCTCATAAACGGCTACGGTGGGCATACCTTCGACACCCCGAAGACTAGGGGAAGCCGTCGCAGCGTTAGTTTGACCAAGCTTGCCGTCGAAGCCCTCAAGCGGCACAGGGAACGCCAAGAGGACAAAGGCCTACCTGTGGAGGGGGATACACTGGTGTTTACCAACAATGTAGGCAAACCAATTCACGCCTCGAACTTCATCCGGCGCAACTTCAAACCACTGTTGAAGAGGGCAGGCCTACCGGATACGAACTGGCACGCGGCAACTCGCCACACCTGCACCTGCATCCTCTTGCTCGAAGGTGTTAATCCGAAGTCGGTGGCCATGGAGATGGGTTGGTCGAGCGTGGCGTTCATGCTCGAAAACTACGCGAGATTCTTGCCGGGATGGGGCGATAACGGCGTGATGGACGAAGCCCTAGGAGGATAGCCTTAGACGCGTCAGGAGCCGTTCTGAGCGGATCGGTG
>DASSJP010000193.1:0-2412 GCA_035691165.1 Rubrobacter sp. | reverse complement strand
GCGAGGAGCTCCAGATGCAGGTCATCACGATCATCAAGCGGGAGAACGCCCTCGGACTCGTGAGCTATCAGGAGCGGGAGGAACGCTACGTCCGCACCCGCTCGGACGTCGTGGCCCGCATAAAGACGGCGCTCGCGGCGGGGGCTGCCGAGAAGATCTACTTCGGCGAGACGACTACGGGCGTGAGCGGGGATCTGCAGCAGGCGACCTGGGCTGCTGCAACGATGGTCGGCCTCTTCGGGATGGGCGAGGAACTCTACTCCTTCGGCACGCTCCCCAACGAGATGGCAGGCTCCTCGATGGGATCGCTGCTGCGCGACGCACAGGTGCGCGAGGAGGCGAACGCCATCCTCGCCGAAGCCCGCCAGGAGATAGAAGATCTGCTGCGCGAGAAGAGCGCGATGGTCGAGGGCGTCCGCGACGCCCTCCTCGAGCGCGAGGAGATCGTCGGCGACGACATAGACAGGCTCTTCGCCGATCTCGAATCCCCGAACGGCCGTAGCCCGGTGCAGACGATGTCGCATGGTGTAAGCTCTCCGCAGAATGGCTCGCGCAAGCTTGGTTCTGCTCTCGCTACTGCTCGCCGCGTGTTCAGCCGCAGGTAATTCCGGAGGTTCGTCCGAGAAGCCCGCGGAACCCCGTAACCTGCGCGTAGAGAGGATCTCCTCCGGCGCCCCGGGACAGGGACCGCAGCGCCAGCGGGTCGTCGTCGCCCCGTCGGCCCAGGCGCTGTCGAGGGAGCTCGGAGTGGAGATCCCCAACTCGGGAGAAGGGATCTACCTGATCTCCTACTGGGGCATGAAACCTACCGGCGGATACTCGCTCGCCGTCGAATCGGCACGCCTCGAAGGCAAGCTGGTGACGGTGCGGCTGAGGCTGAAGGAGCCTCCCCCTGACGCGATGGTGACACAGGCCCTCACCTACCCCTACGCGGCGGCTGTCGTACAAGACGTGAGCCTGCGGGGAAAGGAGTTCTCCTTCGTGGACCAGCATGGCCGGAAGCTCGGCTGGCCGGTCCGGAAGATGTCGGGCTAGGGCTCCACCGCGCTCCTGGCGCGCCCGAGCAGGTCGGGGAACGCATCCCCCTGTTGATAGACGGCGAGACCGACCCTGGCGTCAGGAAGGACCTTCAGAGCCCGACTTTCGACCGCGCGGGCGCTGTCGGGTCCGGTGTTCGGAAGCGCTACGGCGAGCTCGGAGGGGGTCGGCAGGGTCGCCGGCTCGGCGGCACGCAATACGTCGAGCAACCGGCGGATCGTCTGCGGGTCAAGACCTTCGTTCGCGCGAAGGACCATGAGGGTCAGGGGGAGGCCGAACTCGTCTGACAACGACATGTCCTCCTTCAGGGCAAGCTCGAAGGACTCAAGGGACAAAGGCTCCTTTGGGCGGCGTTGATCACCCATGGCAATGGATTATACGCTGGCGTCCGGATCCTTTCGGCATCCCCTTGGGAGCATGGACGTCCGTGCGTATAATTCCTGCGTGGCCGGAGGCACAGACGTTCGGGGCAGGATAGAGGAGCTGCGCGAGCAGGTCCGTTACCACAACCGCCGCTACCACGTCGAGGACGCGCCTGAGATCTCCGACGCCGAGTACGACGCCCTCTACAAAGAACTCGAAACTCTTGAAGAGGAGCACCCCGAGCTCGTCACCCCTGACTCACCCACCCAGAGGGTGGGGGACGAGCCCATCGAAGGGTTCGAGGAGATCCGGCATTCCGTCCCTATGCTCTCCCTCGCCAACGCTCGCAAGGTGGAAGACCTGAGGGAGTGGGATGCCCGCGTTCGGCGCCTGCTCGGCGAGGACGAGACGCCGCGCTACGTGACGGAGCTTAAGATAGACGGCCTCGCGGTCTCGCTTCGCTACGAGAACGGGCGCTTCGTCAGGGGTGCCACGCGCGGCAATGGCGTGGTCGGCGAGGACGTTAGTGCGCAACTCAGGACGATACGTTCGATCCCCGACCGTCTCGACGACGATCCGCCCGGGGTACTCGAGCCGCGCGGCGAAGCTTACATCCCCATCGCGGACTTCGAGAAGCTCAACAAGCAGCTCGAAGAAGAAGGCAAGAAGACCTACGCCAACCCGCGCAACCTGGCGGCGGGCTCCATCAGGCAGCTCGACCCGAGGATGACCGCCCAGCGGCCCCTGACCATACTCCTCTACGGCGTCGGGGAGGGGGGTGAGATCTTCGAGAGCCACTCCGCGATGCTCGCCGCGCTGAAGAGATACGGACTGCGCGTCAATCCCTACGAGATGCACGAAGACATAGACTCCGTCATCGAGGAGTGCGAGGGGTGGGCGAAGAAGCGGGAGTCCGTCGGCTACCAGATCGACGGCGTCGTCGTGAAGGTTGACTCGCGCGAGCAGCAACTCGCCCTCGGCTCCGTCGCCAAGTCTCCTCGGTGGGCGATC
>DASSJP010000192.1:0-3597 GCA_035691165.1 Rubrobacter sp. | reverse complement strand
CCGTCGCCGCGTCGGTGATCGGGCCCTTGTAGACCTTGGGCCGCCTGAAAGACTCAGTTGCGGCGACCTCGGCGAACATGCGCGAGGGGCGGTCGGCCCGCGCCCAGACGATCGCGCTGCTCGCTGTCACGTCGCCGCTCTGGACGCCGTGCGTGATCGTGGGCAGCCCTGACGGGCTGCCTGACGGCTTCGCCCTCGCGGGTACGCCGGAGATAAGGATCAGGCCGGTCGCCCCTGCCGCGCCGCTCAGGAACGTGCGGCGGCTGATCCGCCGGTTCCAGTTGCCCTCGATGCTCACGCCGATTACCTCCTGCTCGGTCGAAGATCGAGGTGAGCTATAGCAGGAAGTCTTCGCTACTTTGTTACGAGGCCGTAACTTCTGCGTAAACTCTCTGTTTAAGGGATTTCTACTTCGGAATTCACTCTTGCCAGGTGGCGATCGAGGAAAGCGGCGATCTTAGGGTAAGCGTCGAGGCGGTTCTTCAGCTTGGCTAGACCGTGTCCCTCGTCTTCATAGAGCAGGTACTCGACCGTACCGCCGTTGTTCTTTACGCGATCCACGATCTGCTCGGCCTCCCCGACAGGCACCCTGGGGTCGTTCTTGCCGTGGACGACCATGAGTGGTGCCCTGATGTTCTCGGCTTTGTGAATGGGACTGATGGACGCGAGGAACGCGCGGTCCTTCTCCAGCGAACCATACTCAAGCTCGCGCAGGCGCCTCCGGTAACTGCCCGTATTCTCGAGGAAGGTGACGAAGTTGGCGATACCCACGATGTCCACCCCTGATGTCCAGAGTTCCGGGTACTCCGTGAGGGCGGCGAGTACCATGAACCCGCCGTAGGAGCCGCCCATGACTGCGATGCGCTCGTGGCCGCGCTCCCTGAGCCAGTACGCCGCGTGCGCCAGGTCCTTAACGGAGTCCATCCGCAACTCGACGTCGTCGAGGTGGGTATATGTCTTGCCGTATCCCGTCGAGCCGCGGACGTTCGGGAAGAAAACCGCGTAGCCCCGGTGCAGGAGGTACTGCGTCACGGGGGCGAACGCGGGGCGCGACTGGCTCTCCGGCCCGCCGTGGACGTTGACGACGACAGGCGCGTTCTCTATCCCCGGCTCGTGGAAGAGAGCCGGTATCCGGCGCCCGTCGAAGCTCGGATAGCGCACGACCCGCGGTCTGCGGAAGGTGCGCGGCGGGATGCCCGCCGTCGATGAGCGAGTGAGGCGCCTCGCGTCGCCGTCGGGGAGATCTAGGACCCATACGTCCGGGTTGCGCTCAGGGGCCGTGAGGGTGAAGGAGAGCCGCCCTGAGTCAGGGGAGAACTCGAAGCCGCCCACGATGCCTTCAGGTATGCGCGGGTCAGGCATCCTGCGTCCCCTGCCGTTGAAGAGCAGCACGTCGGAGTAGCCGTCCACGTTGCGGCTTGTGACGAGGTAACGACCGTCCCTCGAAAGCTCGACGCTTTCAACGTCCCAATCGTCCGGCGTGAGGTATTCGAGCGACGGCGTCGCGAGGTCCAGGCGGGCGAGGCGCAGGAACTCCCCGTCGCGGTCCGTCGCCAGGTAGATGCTCCCGCCGTCAGGCGTAACGTTCGCAGCGTAGAATCGCGCGTCTCCCTGGTGCGGCGTCAGGAGCGTGGCTTCGCCGGTTGTGAGGTCCAACCTATACAGGTCGTTGTTGACGTTGGAGTGGTGGCGGGAGACGATCAGGGCCCTCCCGTCATGGGTCCAGTCCGCAATCGTGTGGGAGCCTGAGACCGCCCATACCATCTCCGGCTCCCCGTCCGGCAGGTCCTGGACGAAGACGTCGAAGTCCGTCCCGTTACGGCGGGTTGCCGTGTACGCTATTCGCCTTCCGTCGGGCGAAAAGCCTCCAGAGTAATGGATGGCCTCGGCGGCGCGGGTGAGGTCCGTGACCTCGCCGTCTTCGAGCAGGAAGAGCTGCGAGCGCTCGTTGCCTCCCGCGTCCATGCCGAAGAGGAGTTTGTTCTCTGTCGGCGAGTACACTGCCTCCGAGACGCGCTCTTCGTGGAAGGTAAGCTGTTCGGGCCAGGAGGAGTCCTCGGTCCCGACCTCCCACACCTGTGGTACGCCTGTGATCTCCGTCAGGAAAGAGACCCTGCGTCCGTCGGGCGAGAAGCTCGCGCCCCAGGCTCCCCTTACCTTGAGATAGCGGGCGAACTCGTAGGCCAACTTGCTCCTCTCTCGTGCGGGCGAGCAGAGATTAAAGCACAACAGGACCCGGCTTCGCCCAGGGGGTTATACTCAGGTGAGCGTATCGGGAGGGATATGGTACTTAAACGTCTGCGGAGCATCTTGGGTGGGGCTCCTCCGTCCACGGAGGAACCATCGCCCCTCTACGGCCTCGACGAAGAAGAACGCGAGAGGATCGGGACTGAGAGAGACCCGCTTCGCAACTTCGAGACGGCGATGCGACGCAACGAGGAGGCCGAGCGGGCCGAGCACAACGGCGACTCCGAACGGGCTATCCAACTCTACGAGACGAGCATCGCTGAGGAGTTCGTCGGCAGCCACCCCTACGAGAGGCTCGCCTCCCTCTACGAACGCCGCCGTAACACCGCGGAAGCCCTGCGTGTCTGCGAAGCCTTCACGAAGCTCGCAGCAAGCGGAAAAATGCCCCGCGGAGCCCAGCGCTCGGCCGACCGCAAGCTCCCCACGTTCGAAGTACGTATCGAACGCTACAGACATCTGCTCGACGAAGGGCGATAAACGCCGCCTGGCTTCCTGATCCCTCCCCAACCCCTGCCGGCAAATTTCCCCCATATGTAGGTAAAAAGCGTCGCGAACACCATATATCGTGGAAAGTGCGTGGATGTAACGCGTTCACAAATAGGACTCAAAAACGTTATGTAGCGCCTTGTAACTCGATAATGACGTAGTAGGGTCTTGGGCTTGTTGTGCAAGCTATCTGGAGGGGGACTCCTTGAAGTCTTGTCTCAAGATGCTCTTGGTGGCCGGTGCTTTTACCCTATCGCTGGCTGCTTTTCAGGATGATGCCCTGGCCGATACCCAGCTGGCGAGCTGGTACGGGCCTGGGTTGGAGGGCAACGTGACGGCGAGTGGGGACATCTTTGAGCCCTACACCGAGTACACGGCGGCATCGCCGTACCTGCCTTTCGGCACGGACTTGCTGGTGACTTACGGTGACGCCTCCGTGGTCGTCGAGGTCACGGACCGTGGGCCATACGTTGGTGGCAGGGATCTCGATCTCTCAGCGGTGGCCGCCGATGAGATCGGGCTGACCTACGTTGGCACCGACTACGTGGACGTTGAGGTTCTGAACTAGGAACCTTTGCCGAAGAAACATGAGATCGGGCGCGGCATCGATGCCGCGCCCGTTTTCTTTTGTGACGAGTGACACATCTTTCGGAACCCGCGGGCGGCCCGGACTAAAACATGAGATTACTCGCACGCGAGCGCCTCTCTCAATCCTCGGACGCTAGCTTGAGAGCAAGCCATCTATGAACGCCGGGCGATTTGCCTGTGCGCACGCTCTCAGTATTCCGCACAGCTATGGGAAGGAGCGTAGGGATGTTTAGCTGGGGAGGGTGCATGGTAGGTATATTCTTGCAACTGGACGAG
>DASSJP010000191.1:0-2448 GCA_035691165.1 Rubrobacter sp. | reverse complement strand
CGCGGCTATTTGCCGCCATGGCGGCGATCTTCTTAAGTATTTGCCACAAGATTCATTGGGGATTCATCCCTATATGTTCTCATGAAGCTGCTTCAAGACGAGAGTAAGGAGGAGAAGCAGCTAAAGCCCAGACCAAGTTGTCTTATACAGTGATGGAGCAATCGTCATCCATCGACAGAAAGGAGCCGCGATGTCCGAGCCGTTTATAGGAGAGACGAGGTGGATAAGCTGGACCTACGCGCCCAGGGGTTGGGCATTCTGCAACGGACAGTTACTCCCGATCAACCAGAACCAGGCGCTGTTCTCGCTGCTCGGAACCATGTACGGCGGTAACGGGCAGACCAACTTCGCGCTGCCGGACCTGCGCGGGCGCGCGCCGGTGCACGTCGGGGGCGGGTTCATCCAGGGGCAGAGAGGCGGTGAGGAGGCGCATACGCTGACCGGTCCGGAGATGCCTCAGCACCTCCACGGTGTCACGGCGAGCGGGGGAAGTGGGACTGGGGCGGCGCCCGCTCAGAGCTTCCTGGCTAACAGGCAGTCGGACATCTACGTGCCTCCGGGGAACCTGCAGCCGATGAACCCGGGCGCGGTGAGCCAGACGGGCGGCAGCCAGCCGCACCAGAACATGGCGCCCTACTTAGTTCTCAACTGCGTCATCGCCCTGATTGGCATTTTCCCGTCGAGGAACTGAGAGGAGGCAAAGATGTCGACGCCTTACATAGGTGAGATCAGGATGGTTGGCTTCAACTTCGCCCCACAGGGCTGGGCTTTCTGCAACGGACAGCTCATCCCCATCTCGGAGAACGACGCGCTCTTCACGCTGATCGGTACGACGTACGGGGGTGACGGACAGGAGACGTTCGCGCTGCCCGACCTGCAAAGCCGCTTCCCCATCCACGCGGGACAGGGGCAGGGGCTGACGAACCACACGCTGGGCGAGGTGGGCGGCACGGAAAGCGTGACGCTGACCGCGCAGCAGTTGCCCACGCACAGCCACCAGCTGCTCGGCTCGGGGAACTCGGCCACGGAGGAGACTCCGCAAGGGAACGTGACGGGGCAACCCGTGACCAACATCTACGGGAACCTGCCACCGTTTCAGGAGATGGACCCGAATGTGGTGGGACAGGCGGGGGGCAACCAGCCGCACGAAAACGTCCATCCGTTCCAGGTTATCAACTTCATCATCGCGTTGGAAGGCATCTTTCCTCCGCAGTCCTAGAAAGGAGGCACACCATGGCAGATCCATTCGTCGGCGAGATCCGGACCTTCGGCTTCAACTTCCCTCCTACCGGCTGGGCGCAGTGCAACGGGCAGTTGCTCCCGATCTCGCAGAACACGGCGCTGTTTTCGCTGCTCGGAACGTACTACGGCGGCGACGGCAAGTCGAACTTCGCGCTGCCCAACCTGCAAGGAGCCTCGCCCATGAACCAGGGGCAGGGACCAGGGTCGTCGGATCGGTATATCGGCGAGCTGGGCGGGGCGGGTTACGTAACGATAATACAGTCGGAGATGCCGGCACACACGCACGTGGTCAGCGGGTCGGGGCGGCCGGCGACCGAGAACGATGCGAACAACTTCTACTGGGGGGCGGCGGTGGCGAACATGTACAGCCCGAACGCAAACCCGCCGCAGCAGATGGCGCCCCAGACGCTCGGACCCGCCGGCGGCGGCCAGCCGCACAACAACATGCAACCTTATCTGGTGCTCAACTTCTGCATCGCGCTGCAGGGAATCTTCCCCCCGCGCAGTTGACGTGGAGAGCCCGATCACGTACGACCTCACGCTGCGGCCCGTCGAGCCGGGCGACGAGGCGTTCCTCTACCGGGTGTACGCGAGCACGCGGGAGGAGGAACTGGCCCGGACGGGCTGGGACGAGACGCAGAAAGCGGCCTTCCTGCGGATGCAGTTCGACGCCCAGAGCAACTATTACGAGGAGCACTATCGAGGGGCGGCGTTCTCGGTGATCCTGTCCGGCGGTCATCCCGCCGGCAGGCTCTACGTTGCCAGGTGGCCCGAGGAGATCAGGATAGTGGATATCGCGCTCCTGCCCGGGCACAGAGGCATGGGAATCGGGACACGCCTGTTGAAGGATCTCATCTCCGAGTCAGAAGAATCAGGTAAGCCCCTGAGCATCCACGTCGAGCGGTTCAACCCGGCGCTGCGTCTCTACCAGAGGCTCGGCTTCCGCGCGGTGGAAGACAAGGGCGTCTACCTGCTCATGGAGCGGCCGACACGCTCTAGGTAAAGATCGCCTCGTAGCGTAGCCCCTTCTCGTCCGGGCCGATGGGGACGAGGAATAACTCGAAGCTCCCTATCTTGTCGTGCTGCATCTTATGGATGCGCTGGGGGAGCAGGACGTCTCCGGGACCGCGGAAGATGATCGAGAAGGGCCGCTTGCGATCGGGCGGCTCTTCGCCGGCGCTCTCGCCCAACCCGGTGGCCGAGATC
>DASSJP010000190.1:0-2505 GCA_035691165.1 Rubrobacter sp. | reverse complement strand
GCTTCGCAGGGTCCCCGCCGGCATTGCTCAGGATGTGCTGGAGCTCTCCTCTGCCGGCGTTGGAGGAGTCGCTCAAGAGGCTGTCCGCGCTCGTGACGTACTTGCGTACCTGCGTCGATTCCTGGGTAGCCACGCAGCCGCGGGCTACGAAGAAGATAAACCCGAAGACCACCACGAGGAGAAGGAGGGAGCCGACCAGGGTGAGCCAGGCTGGGAGCGTCCTCTGGCGGCGTTGCTTGGGACGGCTGCGGGGTCTCCTGGGACGACCCGATGGTCTCGGACGGCGAGACTTCGGCGCGGCCCTGTGAGATCTACGCTCTATACGAAACCCCCAAGAACATGTCGTGGGCGAGGGGGGACTCGAACCCCCACGGCCTCTCGGCCACTAGACCCTGAACCTAGCGCGTCTACCAATTCCGCCACTCGCCCGCAGGCCCTCTCCCGGGAGACGTCCTGAACCGTTGGAAATTGTAGCAGGAAGGCCACGCTTAGGCTAACGCGGCATCAGGTTACAGGTTTCTTTTCTAATCCGTGCGCCCCAGCATCCGGCTTCGATCGCTGTACAAAACACTGTGTGAATCGGGGTGGCTCGCGCTGTGAGCCATGCCAGGAGAGGGCGAAGGCTGACGGATTTTGCCTGAAACCTGATGCCGCGTTTTGCGGGAGGGATTTCTCTCCCGCAAACGCCTCACGTATCAAAGGCTTGTCGTAGGCTATACAATAGCGCGAGGTCGTGACAGAGACGCGCTACATCGAAGGACAGGGACGCTACGCGCTGGCTGAAATGATCGGACGCGGCGGCTTCGCGACCGTCTGGCGGGCCCGCTCTCTGAAGGGCTCCTTCAGGGGCCAGGACGTGGCCGTCAAAGTCATCCCCGTCTACAGCACCGGAGAGCGCTCGCGGGCCCTGAGGGAGGGCCAGATCGCCGAAGGCCTCAGGCACAAGAACATAGTAGAGACGCTGGAAGTCATCCCCGGCGACCATGAGATCTACCTCGTAACGGAATACGTCAAGGGGATGCCCCTCGACGAGGCCGCCAAATCGTACGACGTGGACGAGATCGTTGACTGCCTTACCCAGATCCTCGAAGCCCTCGTATACGCCCACGGGCAGGGCATTATCCACCGCGATATTAAGCCGCAGAACGCGCTCGTCGACGCCCGCGGGCGCGTGAAGCTGACGGACTTCGGGGTGGCTTTCAGGGCTGGGGATACGCGCCTGACGCGTGTCGGCTTCGCCGTGGGCACGCCGGGCTACATCGCGCCGGAGATCCTGGACGGCGCAGACCCGACCGCGCTCACGGACATCTACGCCGTCGGCGCGACGGCCCGTACCCTCCTCGCCCACCAGCCGTACGAGCCTCCTCCGCGCCTCAGGGAGTTCGTGGACCGCACAACCTCACCGAACCCCGCCCACCGCCCGCAGAGCGCTTGGACCGCCGTCAAGCTCCTCACGGGAAGGAAGGCCCCCTCGGGCAGTGTCTCCCCGGCTGGTCCCAGGGGATTGGACAGGCTCTCGGAAGACTTCAAAGACGGGGCGCTTCGTCTCGTCAATGGCCTGGCGGCGGGCTGGCTCGGATACATCCTCGCGGCCCAGATCCTCCCAGACGGGGCGCAGGCTGCGGGGATCGCCGCCGGCCTGGGCGTCCTCGCCTACCTTTTGCCGCGCCTCGGCGCCCTCGGTGTCATAGTTGCGCTTGCCGTGTTGCTCATAAGAAACGGGGCTGGCTTCGGGTTCACCGCGCTCGCGCCGGTCCTCGGGGGCGTCTGGGTGATGGGCGTCGGTTCGGCGAACGGGGACGTGAGAAAGCTGCCGCTCGGACCAGCGCTCGCAGTGCCGCTCACCCTCGTCGCCATCCTGGGGACCAGCATCGGGGCCGGATTGCCTCTCCTCTTCGGCGCGCTCATGCGGCCTCTTGGTGCGTGCCTCTCGGCGGCGGTCAGTGCCCTCACGGTCCTCTGCTACGAGCTTACGGTCAGCGACGGGGTGTTCGTGAACGGCGCTCCCTACGCCGAACTCCCTTTCACAGGGGCGCATCTCTACGCCATACCGAAGAGCTTCGGTATCGAGGACCTGTTTCAACGGGGCCAGTTGATCGTGCAAGAGTACCCACAGTTTCTCCTCCTGATCCTGCTGTGGGCGGCGATGGCTGGCGTCGTCTCGCTCGCGGAGTGGGTGGGGAAGCCCTTTATGGGCCTGGCCGCCGCGGTTGGCGCCGGGATACTGGGGTACGCGCTGCTGGTCTCCCCGAGGGCTGATGGTGCGTTCTCGCAGGATATGATTTCGCTCGTCCTCGCGGCTATAATATACGGGGTGCTCAGGTACCTCGTGTCGAGGGTGAGAGGGTAGGGTTCCTTGGGTTTTCTCAAACACATCGAAAAGCGGATGGAATCGCTGGTCGAGGGCGTCTTCGGACGTGCCTTCAGGCGCCAGATCCACCCCGTCGAGATAGCCAAGGGCCTCACCAAGCAGATGGACGAGGGCAGGATGGTCTCGATCTCGCG
>DASSJP010000189.1:0-8374 GCA_035691165.1 Rubrobacter sp. | reverse complement strand
CCGATTCGCTCCACCTTTTCGCAGTTGTAGAGCTGGTCGAGCTTGTCGGCTAGTACCTCGTCGTGTCCAGTGTCACAAAAAACGAGGTCTCGGTGCGCCTTGCCGTCGCCAGAGTAGTCCCAGGACCAAACAAAGTCATCGCCGGATCCACCATAGAAGGTGTCCTCGCCAGTGTCGAAGATGAACTCGTAGCAGTAGTGGCCCATATCATCGTTACCGGGTCCACCAATTAGAACGTCATCTTGCGAACCGCCGAACATGCAGTCAGCCCCATCCCCACCGAAGAGCTTGTCTTCTCCATCGGGAGCCATTCCCCAACCGACAGCGCCACCGTGCATGAAGTCGTTTCCATCATCGCCAGAGAGAACGTCGTCCTGCTTTTTCCCGGCCAGGAAGTCGCTTCCACCCTTGCCGAAGAGTCTGTCTTCACTGTTGGTACCTATGAGAACGTCGCGCCCCTCAGTGCCAATCTTCACCGCAGCAAGCGCAACCCCGCTGCCCACAACGAGCGCCACCACTATCATCACCAGAACGAAGCCTACGCGCCCCATGGTCCTCATCTGCTCCTTTGCCACCGTTGTACTTACGATGTAAGTTTAGAGTATTGTGCTATTTGTTGTCAAGAGTTTCACGGAGGAATTCTGAATAACTCTCTGTGTTCGTAGTAAGGACGCTACGCTAGGGAGGAACGGGTTGGACGGTTAGAAGTTAGGTGGACTATACGCAGCGGAGTGCATCGACATCTAGGCTGTGGGATCTCACGAATACAGAGAAATCTACAGTTACGTTTACAGTTTCGTAGCCGTAGAATGGGTGTATGTCTTACATACAATGCACACAGGGAATCGGTGTTTTGCAGGGTAAACCTGCACCTTGCGTCGCTTGTGCCCGTTGGTGGTCACGAAGATGGCTTTCATGGCTCAAGAGTCTACATAAGAGCGATTCTTTATGATACAGTCGCGTCCATGCATGAGGTGAGGGTGGATAGCCTCGACAAGCTGGAGGCGCATGGGGGTCAGATGCGGCTCTCGGCCAACGCTGGTTCCCTGATTATCCTCTTTCCGCAGGAGGTCTGGGAAGATCTCCTCGCCAATGCCCCGGCCTTCGAGGAACCGGCACCGGAGGAGTTGGAAGTTTTGGATCTCTTGAAGGAACAACTCGAACGGTACGCGAGACAGAAGTCCTTCAGCACCGTACACAGAAGGGTACGGTGCGGGCGCTCGGGTCTGGATTACGATCTCGTACTGCGACCGTCCGGGCTCTTCGCCATGACGACCGGCTACCACTTCGCCCCCGTGGTCGGGCCCGAGCTGGTGGCGAAGGTAGGGGCAGGACTCGAGGGCGACGAGTCCGTTGAGCAGGCCTACGTCATAGGGGCGGTGGTACAGGAGGCGGCGTTCGCTGACGGCGACGACAGCCTGAAGGTCCTCGCCGTCCGTGGCCGCTCGTGCAGCACCAGCCGCTTCGAGATGCCGCCCGAGCTATGGCAGGTCCTCTCAGGAAGGCTCGGCTGGAGGAACGTTCAGACCATCGCTACCAGGGAGAGATAACCCTTGCCGCTCGTAGACCTAGACAGGTTCGATTTCCTCTACGCCAACAGGGTCAAGGGCATGAAGACCGCAGCGACCCGCGACCTCATGGCCACACTGTCGCGCCCAGGCATAATCTCGCTCGCCGGTGGCTTTCCAGACACGAGGGCCTTCGGCGAGGAGGCTTTCCGTGAGATCTCACGCAACATCGCCGCCGACTCGGCCCAGGCCCTGCAGTACGGGCCGACCGCCGGCCTCGAAGCGATAAAGGACGTCATAGTCGAGGTCATGGGAGCCGAGGGCACGCGAGCGAGGCAGGAGGACGTCTTCGTCACCACGGGCGCCCAGCAGGGCCTCGACCTCATCGCCAAGGTCTTCCTCGACGAGGGCGACGCCGTCCTGTGCGAGGGGCCGACATATGCTGGAGCTTTGAACGCCTTCGCTGCGTACAGGCCGCGCATAGCCCACGTCCCGATGGACAGGGCGGGCATCATTCCGGTGGCGGCGCGCGAGACCCTCAAGAAGGCCCGCAAAGGTGGGTTCCACGTCAAGTTCATCTACACCGTCCCGAACTTCCAGAACCCGGCCGGGGTGACGATGGTCGCAGAGAGGCGCAAAGAGCTGCTCCAAATGGCGCGCGAGTTCGACCTGATCATCGTCGAGGACAATCCATACGGGATGCTCCGCTTCGAAGGCGAGCCACTCCCCTCTCTCGCTGCGCTGGAGCAAGAAGAGGGAGATCTCGACAGGGTCGTGTATCTTGGGACGTTCTCCAAGATCTTCGCCCCGGGCGTCAGGCTCGGATGGGTACACGCACAGCCGGGGATACTGCACAAGATCAACGTCGGCAAGCAGGGTGCCGACCTCTGCTCCTCGAACTTATCGCAGATGATGATCTCTTCTTACTTCCAGAACGCGGACTGGCGGGCATACGTCAGACGCCTGACCTCCATGTACAAGGAGCGCCGCGACGCGATGCTCGACGCCCTGGTCGAGTTCATGCCCAGAGAGGTCCACTGGACCCACCCCGAGGGCGGGCTCTTCGTGTGGGCCACCCTCCCTTCGTACCTGGACGCCACCGCGATGCTCCCCCGCGCCATTGCGAAGAACGTCGCGTATGTTCCCGGCGAGGGATTCTACGCAGGCGCTGCCGGTAAGAACAACATGAGGCTCAACTTCTCGTTCGTCGAGCCGGAGAGGATCCGTCGCGGAATAGAGTTGCTCTCCGAGGTGATCAGGGAGCGCATGGAGCTGCGGAGCGACCTGGAGCGCGGCTCGCACAGAAAAGAAGGCTCGATACGCGGCAGCCGCTCCGCAAGCGTCAACTCGGGCACGGACGGCTAGAGGTGTCGCGCGTTGCTGTACTGCGCGGCGGACACTCGATGGAGCGCGACGTCTCCTTCCTGACGGGACGGCGCGTCCAGCACGCCCTCGAACGCCTCGGCCACGAGGTCCATCCCCTCGACATAGAAGACTCGACAACGGGAACGCTGATGGAGATCTCACCCGATGCGGCCTTCATCTGCCTGCACGGCCCGGGCGGCGAGGACGGCACCGTTCAGGCGCTACTCGAAACCCTCGGCATACCCTATACAGGGAGTGGCCCACTCTCGTCCATCCGTTGCATGGACAAGGACTACGCCAAGCGCGCGATCCGTGCCTCAGGCATACAGACTCCTCCATTCCGGACGTTCCTCAGGAGAGCGATGAACGAGATGGGCGCCTCCGCCGCGCTCGACGTGGCCGCCGATGAGCTCGGTTACCCACTCGTAGTCAAGCCAGCGCGCGAGGGGTCGAGCTTCGGGCTCTCCAGGGTTGAAGGCCCTGACGGGTTGCTCGACGCGGTCTACGAGGCGCTCGGCTACGACGCCAAGATCCTGCTCGAGCGCTGGGTCGATGGGACGGAGATCTCCATCCCCATTATCGAGCCGGCGGGCGAGGAGCCGAAAGCGCTAGGGCTGGTCGAGATCCGTCCCCGCGAAGGCGCCTACAACTTCGAGGCGAAGTACACACCAGGCGCGACCGACTTCGCCATCCCCGCCGAGATACCGTCCGAGGCAGCCGCCCGCGTCGAGGAGACGGCGCTCACCGTGTATCGAACGCTCGGCTGCTCCGGATTCGCCCGCGTTGACACGATCCTCGCCGGAGGCACCCCCTGGGTCCTCGACGTAAAGACCATCCCAGGCTTCACGGAGACCTCCACTTTCCCCCTCGCCGCCGAAGCCGCCGGCGTCCCCTTCGAGAAGGTCGTCGAGACGATCCTCGACGCTGCGTTACAGACGGAGGCAACGGCCAAGCTATAGAGTCGCCCAAATTCAGCGAGGGATGGGTTCGAACCGGGATGTAGATCGATTCAGGGCCGCTGACGACAGCCGAGATCCTGACGATGGACAGAAGGCGGTCATGCCGCCTGCGGGAGACACGAACGTGATGGGCCGCAGGGTAGCAGCGTGTCTGCTGGACAGCTGCCTGGTGTTGCTCCTGTCCTGCCCCGCGTTCGCGCCGCTTTTGTTCCTGCAGCCTGGTCTATCCGCGATCCTGTCCGTCCTGGTGTTGTTCCTGTTATTGAACTTCGTCGTGTACTTCGGCTATTTCGTCGTGTTCGAAGGCTTGTCAGGGAGAACGTTCGGGAAGATGCTCTGGGGCATAGAGGTGGTCAGGGCCGAGGACGGCGGCCCACCCGGCCCTGGCAGGGCGGCGCTCCGCGCGCTCATGTTCCTGGCCGTCGACGGTCTCGCGGGACTGTTCGTGATCCTGGCTTCGTCCCGCCACCAGCGCCTCGGAGATATGGCGGCGAACACCCTTGTGGTCCGCAGGGACCGGTGTATCCGGTAGATCCGGACGAGCTCATGCGTCGGCACATCGCTCGCACCGACGGCACGGGCCTGCCTGGGACAACTCGCAGCGACATATCGCACGATGGGCCCACTTCTTTGGGTCCTCAAAGGTCGCTGAGCCGGCTGTTGGCGAACCGTTCCAGCACCGACTGGAAAGCACCGGGTCCAACCCGCACGTCGCCCCTGAACGGGTAGTCGAGAGCCCCTATGGTGAAGAGCACGAGTGCGATGGTCAGGGCGAGGGCCCCGACCATGAGGGTGTGCACCCTCGTGCTCCGCAATCCGAAGAGGTAGGTGAAGCCCACCACTATTGTCCCACCCATGATAAGCACGACCCACAGGATGGCGGGTAGGCCCTCGTTAGCCTTGAGCAACCGCGCCCTCCTGGCGTCCCCGAGATCGTGGACGCCCTGTAGCTCGTGGTCGTAGAGGACCAGCTGGGCGTCAGTGGTTGGACGGAACGCCTCGATGCTACTCCGAAGCTCGTCGAGGAGGTCCCAGGCCCTGGGGCTCGCCTTGCCCTGCTTCATCAGCGGCCACTCTTCTTCCACAACCACGCGGGCGTAGGAACGGGCGAGTTCCTGGGTGTGACGGGCCTGTGGTTCCGGCAAAGCGTGGGCGATCCAGAATACCGTGGCCAGCTCGTTGGCTTCGTTGGTCGCAGCGTCTTCGGCTGCCTGCCGATCCTGCCAGACGGCGACTACCATGAGCCCAAGCAGCACAGCATACGCTACCCCGAGGACTGCGTAGATGAAGCCGGCCACCTCGTTGTGCTCCTGACGTTTGGTGGAGGGGACCAGGCGCTGTACCAGGATCAACCCACCGACTGAGACCGCAACGAACAACGCGACAAAGATCAGGCCGAGTATGATGTTGATCTGTGTACCCCCTCCTTGGTTGTTATCGGACGTGTGCCGAATCGCGCAACCGCATCTGCGCATCACTCCGGATAATGATCCACCACTCCTGAAGTTGTGGTCGGGTCTCCCGACTTGTCACCTGGTGAAGCATCATATCTCAGCATGCAGCAATGTATCTACGCAGCATCCGGACTTCCGAAGGAACCCTTCTCCAAGTGCTTCGGTGAATAGAGGGAACACGTCTTGCTGCACCCTTTCTGAGGGCCAGGAGGCCGAAAATGGCTAGAAAAACCCAAAAATCTTCAAAAGTAACGTTTCGTAACGTTTCTCGTAACGTTCTTGTATCGAGCGCCCGCTAAGCTGGCCGCACAGTAACCCGCCAAGGAAAGGAGGAACTGCGATGCAGGCACATGGCGCGGCACAAAGGGTGGGCACGATACCCCGACGCAGGCGGTTGGAGGTGCTGCTCGCAATAGCGACCATCGTGGTGATCGTGGCGCTGACGGCGCTGCTGGTGCGGGGAGTCCCTCCTGCGACGGGCGGGGCGGTGGATGCCAACCTCAAGGCTGGCGCGGGCACCGCCGTCGTCCACGATGACGCTGGCAATATGCCTCCCGCCGCGGGCACCGCCGTCGTCCACGACGATGCGGGCAACATGGCCCCTGGCGCTGGCTCGGCCATCGTCCACGATGACGCGGGTGCCATGAAGCCTTATTAGAGTTGGAGGATTACCGACGCCCGATAGCCGAACCGTTGGGAGAATTATGGGGCACGGGTGTTCCGGCCCTATGACTCTCTCAACTTCTGAGAAAGCCCTTCCACGCTGTGAGTAGCTAGTCTGGCTGCAAGCCCCTGGACGACGCATCGGAACGCAGCCACAAAGAGACATGCTCGGGCTGCATGGCGCCCCTCTCCACGCCAACGAGGTCGTTGCTCAAGGCGTCGAGATTCGTCTCCTCTCTGAGCCTTGCGGAGAACTCTTCGAGGGTCTTCCTGGCATCGTACTTGCGTCTGTAGAAACGACGGTCTATGAAGGACTGGATGCGTCTTCTCAGAGGGTTGAACAGCGCGGCAATGACGAGGGTTGAGGCTACCACGGCCAGTTGCGGCTGCTGCTCCTGGCCTGTGAGGAGACGGAAAATAGTCTGGGTAGCAGTCACGCCTGCGAAGTAGAAGGCCAGCAGCATAGCTGTGGTTACGAAATGGATCAAAAGGTGGACGTGAGCGAAGTCCCACGTTCGAACTTCAGGCTCCGGCCAGGTTCACCTTTCGAGCGGCGCCTTCAATCAGCGAGGCGGTGCCTCCAACGGGGCCGCCCGATCCTGGTAGGCCACCCTCCAGGCTGAGGATCAATAACCGCCCCCTCCGCCGCCGTCGCCTTTCTTGTCCTTCTTCTCATTACCATCGCCACCGCCACACCCCGACGCCAGGTACAGCGGCAAGCAGACGATGCTCAATCGCAAAAACCCCCGGCGACCAACACGCAAGTCTTCAAGGATGGAAGCACTTTCGGCTTCAGGCTCTCTTGCGTTCACCACTGGACACCTCCCGTACGGATAACCAGGCTCTCACCAATTCTAGTCGCTCGGTGCCGGATTCGGAGGGAGTAGGGCACGAAGAAAGGCGCATGAAGGTTCCTTAGACTGCCTGAGCATCAAAGTGTGAACCGGAGAAGCGGGAGTCGTATGTGAGATCATGGGCGAGGATCTCAACGAGAGCGTGGTGCTTCACAGCGACGACGCAGGCACGCTCTACGAGATCGAGGTCGTGGGAAGTGAAAGCAAAGTATTCGACCTCTCCAGACTCGAATTCGAATGGCTTCCCGTCGGCGTCTTCCCAGCTTCCAGGCAGAAGTGCAAAGCCGTCTGAGAGCGGCGAGCGGAATGATCCATCCTTCCGCCATCAGAGTTTGTTGCGGGAATGGATCTCCTTCGCCCAAAGGGGTGAGCAATGGATCAACCTTCATCAACGCCGCTGTGACTTTGGAAGGTCGGGTCATGTAGCTTGCGCAGATAGGTTACGACGGCTAATGGTAGAGTTGCAGCATGAGCCCCGAAGAACCGAAGCTGTACACTGAACTGGCGGGCTGGTGGCAACTGGTCTCGCCGACGGAAGACTACGCGGACGAGGCCACCTTCTTTGGGAAGCTCTTCCGGGCCGAGAACGCAAGGACGGTGCTCGAGCTTGGCAGTGGTGGCGGCAACGTCGCCTGGTTCCTCAAGAAGCACTTTACGCTGACGCTTACCGATATTTCAGACAAGATGCTGACGGAGAGCAAGAAACAGAACCCGGATCTCGAACACATCCGGGGCGACATGCGCACGTTGCGCCTTGGCAAGACGTTCGACGGCGTGCTGATCCACGACGCCATAATGTACATGACGACCGAAGAGGATCTTCGCGCGGCCCTTGCTACAGCCTACGAACATTGCAACCCCGGCGGCGTTGCGGTGATAGTCCCCGACTGGGTAGCCGAGACCTTCCGGCCCCAGACCATGCACGAAGGAGGCGATGAAGGCGAGCGGGGCCTCAGGTACCTGGAGTGGACCTGGGACGCCGACCCCGACGACACCAAGGTCAACTGCGAATATATCCTGGCTCTGAGAGAGGGCGACGAACTCCGCACCGTCGTCGACCGCCAGATCGTCGGCGTCTTCCCCCGCGCGACCTGGCTACGGTTGCTCGAGAACGTCGGCTTCGAGGCAAAGGTCGTCGAAGATCCCTCGACCGGCGACGAGCGCGGCGAAGTCTTTGTGGGACACAGATCGCTGTAGGTAACACGCCGACTTTCAGGGCGCTTCGGCCAGCGGCCTCGCTGTCAGCAATTCGCCGATCAAACGGCGGTCTGAACTCCCCCGCGCATGAACTCATCAAGCACCGAAAGGGCCGTCCTTGCCTGGCGTTGCCTGCGCTCCGGCTTGCTCAGGCGCCTGCCGTTCTCCTTCTTCGGTACGGTGGGGACGAGGCCCCAGTTGGAGTTTATGGGCTGAAGCGTCCCCTCCTTGGTCGTGATGTAGTGGGCGAGCGCGCCCATCATCGTGCCGCGAGGCATGGTTATGGGCTCCTCGCCGCGGGCAATCCTGGCCGCGTTGGTGCCGGCAATGTGGCCCATCGCGGCGCTCTCGATGTATCCCTCGACGCCCGTTAG